>CAMWIB010000015.1 GCA_947174215.1 uncultured Clostridia bacterium | reverse complement strand
GACCCAGACCGGTTGCGAACTTGCCGACCTTGATGACCTGAAACTTGTTCGGTCCAATCTCTTTGAGGAAGACGTCGAACTCGGTCTTTTCCTCTTCAACGGGTGCTGCCGCTGCTGCTGCGCCTGCTGCTGCAACGGGTGCTGCCGCGCTTACGCCGAACTCCTCTTCGAGTTGCTTTACGAACTCATTGAGTTCAAGCACGGTCATGCTCTTGATTTCTTCCATAAGTTTATTCAAATCTGCCATTTTTGTATTCTCCTATATTGTTTTTTAATTAAATTAAACCAAACGGTTATGCTTGGGCTGATTTGCCCTCTGCTATCATGCTCAGGCAACGCGCCAACTTGGAAATTGGTGATTGCATACTGCCCAGCATCTTTGCGAGCAAGACGTCCTTTGACGGAATCTCTGCGATTTGCTTCAAACCTGCTTCATCCATAAACTCGCCTTCGACCATGCCGCACTTCGTCTTCATCTTGTTGAGAGCCTTGATGTTTTTGACGATGTACTTTGCAGGAGCGACCGCGTCCGTGGAAGAGAAGGCAACTGCCGTCGGGCCGTTGAGAGCTTCGTCGAACTGAGTATACCCGAGTTCGTTGAAAGCAATCTTGACAAGACGGTTTTTGAGGACACCGTAATCGACGCCGTTCTCTCTAAGTTCCTTACGGAATGCAGTATCCTGCGCAACCGTAAGACCCATATAGTCAATCAAGACAATGGACTTAGCAGATTGAATCTTCGCCTTTATTTCCTCAACTTGTTGTTTCTTAGCTTCAAGAACTTGCTGATTCATCTTTACCTCCTATAATAGTGGGCGGACAGAGTCCGCATAAAATAAGCGTCATTCCAAACGAGAATGACGCTACGTAGAAATACAGTATTCAGTCATCCTCGGCAAGCACAAAAGTTTACGGCATACGCCACTTGCTGTCTTAGGAACGTATCTTATACTAATACATTTTTCACGCAATGTCAAACGAAAACAGCACTTGCTTCGAAAATATTGCGCGTCGCACATATGCGCTTTGAATATGTTTATTCAAAGCCGCATTACGTGCAGGAGTTATGCGCCGTAGCGCAAGGAATTACACCTTGTAAACAACCTTGATGCTCGGACCCATCGTAGATGAGATGTAGATTGAACGGAAGTAAATACCCTTTGCCGCAGCGGGCTTCGCCTTCAAGATGGCTTCCATAAGAGCATTATAGTTCTCCGTCAACTTCTCAGCGCCGAATGATGCCTTGCCGAAGGGAACGTGGCAGATTGCCTGCTTGTCAACTCTGTACTCGACCTTACCTGCTTTGATATCGTGTATAGCACGGGTGAGGTCCATCGTAACCGTACCTGACTTCGGGTTCGGCATCAAGCCCTTAGGACCAAGCACTCTACCCAAACGACCGACAACGCCCATCATATCGGGAGTTGTAACGATAACGTCGTAGTCAAACCAGTTCTCTTGCTGAATCTTTTGAATCATCTCGTCGCCGCCGACAAAGTCCGCACCTGCTGCCTTTGCCTCGTCTGCCTTTGCGCCCTTGCAGATAGCAAGCACGCGAACCGTTCTACCTGTACCGTTGGGGAGAACGACGACGCCTCTGACCTGTTGGTCTGCGTGACGGGGGTCAATACCGAGCTTGACGTGCAATTCTATTGTTTCATCGAACTTGGACTTAGCCGTCTGAACTGCCAAAGCGATAGCTTCCGCACCTTCATAGGTCTTGGTCTTGTCGATGAGTTTTTTCGAGTCTACATAATTCTTACCATGCTTCATAAAGAACCTCCTCTTATTCCTCAACGAGTACGCCCATACTGCGAGCCGTGCCTGCAATCATGCTCATAGCTGATTCCAAATTAGCGGCGTTCAAATCGGGCATCTTCTGAGCGGCAATCTCCTGCAACTGAGCCTTGGTGAGCTTTGCAACCTTGTTCTTGTTGGGAGCAGCCGAACCGCTTGTAAGACCGCACGCCTTTTTGATAAGCACGGGTGCCGGCGGTGTTTTGAGAATGAACGTGAACGAGTGGTCCTGATAGATGGTGATGACGACAGGAATGATAAGTCCTGCGTCCTTTGACGTCTTTTCATTGAACTCTTTTGTAAAAGCTGCAATGTTGATACCATGAGGACCAAGCGTAGAACCGACAGGCGGTCCCGGAGTAGCTTTTCCCGCGGGCAACTGCAATTTTACAACTGCTGTGATTTTTTTAGCCATATATCCTCCTGACTAACGGTGGTTTTTGCGGCGGCGAGGTTTGGATTTGCCGTCTCCCACCTGCGTACAGCGTACGCCCGAAGCATTTAGGTTGCTTCAAACCATAGTCTTATAGACTTTTGGACGATTCGTCCTGCTTGCGCACGTTACGTGCGCGTTCCTAATTGGCAATCAAAGCTTTTCCACCTGAGCGAAATCAAGCTCGACGGGTGTTTGACGCCCGAACATTGCCACGATAACCTTGACCTTTTGATGTTCTGCACTGATTGAATCCACAACGCCAATGAAGTTTTCAAGTGCGCCGTTGATGATTTTGACGTCATCGCCCGCCTTGATATTGAAATCTTCGATGCTGACCGTTTCCAGTCCCATACGTCTGATTTCCTCATCCGTCAACGCGATAGGACGACCTGCCGAACCGACGAAACTTGTAACTCCGCGCGGTCTTGTCACCATAAACCATATATGGCTGGTGTAAATCATCTTTATGAACACGTAGCTCGGAAATTTTTTGCGTTGAATAACCTTCTTCTTGCCGTTTCTCTCTACGATATCGTCCTCGACGGGAATCTTGATATCAAAGATGTAGTCGTGCAGATTGTTGTTTTCAATCATATTACGCAAGTCAGTCTCAACCGAATTTTCATAGCCCGAATAGGTGTGGATGACGTACCATTTCGGTTGCTCGTTGATTTTTTCCGCTTCCATAACGTCCTCCCTAATCAGGTGAATACCTTAGTCCATTCACCGGTCGTTACAAGTCCCATTATTCCGCCAAGCACGTAGTCAATTACGAAGAGTACCACGAAGAACAACACAACGACGACTAAAACCACCGCCGTGCTACTTCCGACTTCCTTACCCTTCGGCCACGTCACTTTTTTCAATTCGGAGAAAACACCCTTGATACCCTTCAACATTCTCTTAAAGAGATTGGGTTTATCACTGTTTTTCTTGACTGATGACTTCTTTGCTTTTTTAGGCTCTTTTGTTGAATTGACGCTTGCCGCAGATTTCTCCTGCTTACGCATCGCTTCAAATTCATTTGAGGTATCGGTTTTTGGCTTATTTTTTGCCATATAGCCTCCTTATCCCGTCAGCCTTACTTTGTTTCTCTATGCAAGGTGTGTTTCTTGCAGAATCTGCAATACTTATTCAATTCCATTCTGTCGGGATGCTTTTGCTTGTTTTTGGTCAAGTTGTAGTTGCGCTGTTTGCACTCTGTGCAAGCGAACACGACTTTGACTCTTGCTCCTTTCCCTTTCTGCGCCATATTTACCTCCTTTTTGTTCTTATCAATATGACACCCTACACGGCAAAATTTTGCCGTGTAGAGCTTTTGTCTATATCTTTATTGAAAGAACTTAGTCGAGTATCTTGGCAACGACACCGGAGCCGACCGTTCTGCCGCCTTCACGGATAGCGAAGCGGAGACCTTCCTCGATTGCGATAGGAGTAATCAAAGTGATTTCCATATCGATGTGGTCGCCGGGCATAACCATTTCAACTCCCGCAGGAAGCTTGATTGAACCCGTAACGTCCGTTGTTCTGAAATAGAACTGAGGACGGTAACCATCGAAGAACGGTGTATGACGGCCACCCTCGTCTTTCGTCAAGACGTACACCTGGCTGGTGAAGTGGGTGTGAGGATGGATTGTACCCGGCTTTGCGAGAACTTGTCCACGCTCGATTTCAGACCTCTGGATACCACGGAGAAGTGCGCCGATGTTGTCGCCGCCCATTGCGGAATCAAGAAGCTTACGGAACATTTCGATACCGGTAACGGTCGTTTCCTTCTTCTCGGTGGAAAGACCGACGATTTCGACCTTGTCGCCCATCTTCAAAACACCACGCTCAACTCTACCAGTTGCAACAGTACCACGACCGGTGATGGTGAACACGTCTTCAACAGGCATAAGGAAGGGCTTGTCGGTGTCACGCTCAGGGTCAGGAATGTAGGAGTCGATTGCGTCAAGCAACTCTCTGATAGGATTGAATGCAGCATTGCCCCAATCGCCAGCAAGACCTGCTTCCATAGCCTTCAATGCAGAACCACGGATGATAGGCGTGTCGTCGCCGGGGAAGCCGTACTCAGAAAGGAGTTCACGAACTTCCATTTCAACGAGTTCGAGCAACTCTTCGTCGTCAACTTGGTCGGTCTTGTTGAGGAAGACCAAGATGTAGGGAACGCCAACCTGACGAGCGAGCAGGATGTGCTCACGGGTCTGGGGCATAGGACCGTCGGAAGCTGCGACGACGAGGACAGCACCGTCCATCTGTGCAGCACCCGTAATCATGTTCTTAACATAGTCCGCGTGTCCGGGGCAGTCAACGTGTGCATAGTGACGCTTGTCTGTCTCGTACTCAACGTGTGCGGTATTTATCGTAATACCTCTTGCTTTCTCTTCCGGTGCCTTATCGATTTCGTCGTACTTCATCTCTTGAGCTTTGCCTTGAGATGCGCTGTACATCGTGATTGCGGCGGTGAGAGTGGTCTTACCGTGGTCAACGTGGCCGATAGTACCAATGTTGACATGGGGCTTAGTTCTTTCAAACTTTGCTTTTGCCATAACTGAATTCCTCCAAGTATATTTTTACTTATTTATTCTCCAAAGCAAATTATATAATATATAACTTACTTCTTTGATTCTCTTTCCTTCACTTCGCCGATAACCTTTTCAGCCACGCTCTTCGGCACGACTGCATAGTGGTCGAACAACATTGTGAAGTTTGCTCTGCCCTGCGTGATACTACGCAAGGACGTTGCGTAACCGAACATTTCCGAAAGCGGAACGTCGCAGTCTACGACTTGTGCGCCGTTTCTGGGTTCGATACCCTTGACCTGTCCACGGCGGGAGTTGAGGTTGCTCATAACGTCGCCCAGATAATCGTCGGGGGTGACGACCTCAACCTTCATTATAGGTTCGAGAAGCGTAGGACCAGCCTTTGCGACTGCTTCCTTGAATGCAAGTGAACCTGCAATCTTGAACGCCATTTCCGAGCTATCGACTTCGTGCATACTGCCGTCAACCAGCTTAATCTTGAAGTCAACGCACTCATAACCCGCAAGATAACCGCTCTGAGCCGCTTCCTTGATACCTTCCCAAGCGCAGTTTGCAAATTCCTTTGTGACCGCGCCGCCGACGATGACGTTCTCCACTTCCAAGCCCTTGCCGGGATTTGGTTCGATGTCGATGACGATGTCGCCGTACTGACCGTGACCACCAGACTGACGCTTGAACAAGCCGCGAACGTGTGATACGGGTTTGGTGATGGTTTCGCGGTAGCTGACCTGAGGCGCACCTACGTTAAGCTCAACCTTGAACTCACGCAACATTCTGTCGATGATAATATCGAGGTGCAACTCGCCCATACCTGCGATGATGGTTTGTCCCGTTTCCTTATCGGTATAAGCCTTAAAGGTCGGGTCCTCCTCAGCGAGCTTGATGATAGCAAGGTTCATCTTCTCTTGCGAAGCCTTGGACTTCGGCTCGATAGCAACCTTGATAACAGGCTCGGGGAATACCATGTTTTCAAGAATGATTTGATTGTTTCTGTCAGAAAGCGTATCGCCCGTCGTACTGTCCTTCAAACCGATAACTGCAACGATATCGCCCGCATACGCAGTTTCGATATCCTCACGGTTATCCGCGTTCATACGAAGGATACGGCCGATTCTTTCCTGCTGACCCTTTACGGTGTTGTAAACCGTAGAACCTGTCGCAAGCGTACCCGAGTAAATACGGATAAACGAAAGCTTACCTACGAACGGGTCTGTCAAAATCTTGAAGACGAGTGCGCTGAACGGCTCGCTTGAACTCGGATGACGAAGCTCGGGTTGCTCGGTCTTGGGGTTGATACCCTCGATACTTGCAACGTCGGTAGGTGCGGGAAGGAAATCAACAACCGCGTCAAGCATAAGCTGTACGCCCGTGTTCTTATATGAGCTTCCGCACAGAACGGGGTTTATTCTCATCTCGATAGTACCCTTGCGGAGAGCCGCTTTGAGCTGTTCGAGAGAAATGGAATCGTAGTCCTCCATTATGAGCTTTTCGAAGATATCCTCATCGAAGTCTGCCGCCGCTTCGAGAACCTTCAAACGGTACTCTTTCGCAATTTCCTTGTACGACTCGGGAATCTCCTCAAACTTGTAGGTTACACCCTTATCCTTCTGGTCGAAATAGACCGCCTTCATCGTGAACAAATCTATAACGCCCTCGAAGTCGGATTCCTTACCGATAGGCAACGTGATTGGAACCGCGTTTGCGCCGAGTCTTTCCTTCATCATCTTAACGGCGTTATAGAAGTCTGCACCGTTGATGTCCATCTTGTTGACGAAAGCAATTCTCGGAACCTTATACGTATCAGCCTGACGCCATACGTTTTCAGACTGAGGCTCAACACCGCCCTTCGCACAGAAAACCGCCACCGCGCCGTCGAGAACTCTCAAACTACGCTCAACTTCAACCGTGAAGTCAACGTGTCCGGGGGTGTCGATAATGTTTATCTGGCACTCTCTCCAAACAGCGGTAGTAGCCGCCGACGTAATGGTAATACCTCTTTCGCGCTCTTGCTCCATGTAGTCCATCGTAGCTGAACCGTCATGGGTTTCTCCAAGCTTTCTATTGACGCCGGTATAAAAGAGAATTCGCTCGGTCGTTGTAGTTTTACCGGCATCGATGTGAGCCATGATGCCAATGTTTCTTACCTTATCAAGAGCATATTGCTTTCCCATAAATTACCACCTGAAATGTGCAAACGCCTTGTTTGCTTCTGCCGCACGGTGCATTTCGTCCTTTCTCTTGACTGCGCCGCCCGTCATATTGTAAGCGTCCATAAGCTCGCCAGCGAGCCTCTGGTCCATAGTCTTTTCGCCTCTCTTTCTTGCAAACTGAACAAGCCAACGGATGGCAAGCGTCTGTCTGCGCTCGGGACGAATTTCCATAGGCACTTGGTATGTTGAACCGCCTACACGTCTTGCTTTGACTTCGAGCAGGGGCATTGCGTTTTCAAGCGCTTTGCTGAAAATCGCCATCGGCTCCTGACCGAGCTTTTGTGATGCTATATTAAACGCCTCGTAGACGATAGCTTGCGCAGTACCCTTCTTACCGTCCAGCATAATTTGGTTGACGAGCTTTGTCACAACCTTGCTGTTGTAAATTGGGTCAGGCAATACGTCTCTCTTCGGCACGCCACTTCTTCTTGGCATATTTACCTCCTAAAATTTACAGATTTATACGTTCAAATTATTTCTTTTTGCGCTTTGCACCATACTTGGACCTTGCCTGTCCGCGCTTTGCAACGCCGGCAGTATCAAGAGCGCCACGTATAATGTGATAACGCACACCGGGTAGGTCCTTCACACGGCCGCCACGGATGAGAACAACACTGTGCTCTTGCAGATTGTGACCTTCGCCGGGAATGTAAACAGTACCTTCCAATCCATTGACCAAACGCACACGCGCGATTTTACGCAATGCCGAGTTCGGCTTCTTTGGGGAAGTCGTCGTAACGCTGAGGCAAATACCACGCTTTTGCGGACATTGCTCCATGATAGGCGTCAACGATTTCTTTACTTGTTTCTCTCTACCCTTTCTTATCAACTGATTGATGGTAGGCATCTTGCTTCCTCCTTCTGAGATTTTTCGAACGTACCCGCAACCCTACGGTGCAGTTCAATCTATCGCCGTTGCTTTTGTAAGTCCGACGACCGCCGCGCTCACCTCTACGCCCGCCGCCTCACCGAGCTGCCGTTTAGACGGCACTCTCTCGATTTTGACGCCACGCGCGGTTGCTGCCGCGACAATCTTCCTTCTCAAATCCGCATCGGCATCCGACGCAACTATCACACACCTGACCGTTCCGTCGGAGATTCCCTTCAAAACCTGTTTGGAACCGACAACTTTTGAAGAGCGATTAAGCTTATCTATCAATTTCTCTTTTTCCATACTTTTGACAAGTTGAAAACTGCCCATTTATGGATAGGCTATAACATTTTATCAATTCAATAGCTAACTGTCAAATGAATGGAAATAAATTCCTAAAATTTTTTATATTATATTAAATATATCTATATGTTGTAGTATAATCCATATTAAACTACAAACGCGTAGCTATTTTACACTGTTTTGTAGGTGTTTTCAATGATTTTATAGCGGTTTTGCAGTCACTCTCGGCGATGCTACACACCGATTTATTTCACCATATCACTTCAACGATACGGTTGCTTTGGCGTCCACGTCAAGTCCGCACGCTTCCGCGCCGCTCTTTATGACAAAATACGCCGCCGCGCCTATCATCGCCGCATTATCCGTGCAATAGGTGAGCTTTGGATAATGTACCTCTACTCCGCGGGAAGCAAGCTCGTCAACGCGCTTCCTCAGCTCCTCGTTTGCACTCACGCCGCCCGCGATAGCAACCTTCTTTACGCCCGTTTTCTCGCACACAAGCGATAGCGCGTCCACAATCTGACTTACCGCCGCAAACTGAAAGCTTGCCGCTATATCGCAAACGGGTAGCTCCTCTCCCTTCTGTTCCAACTTATGCACGAGATTTATGACGAAGGTTTTGAGTCCGCTATAACTGAAATACAGGTCATCTAATCTGCCGAACTTTGGGATAGGCATATCGTACACAACCTTGCCGTCGCGTGCCTTTTTCTGTATTTCAGGTCCGCCCGGATACGGCAAGCCAAGCACTCTTGCCACCTTATCGAACGCCTCGCCCGCCGCGTCGTCACGACTCTGCGCCACGAGCGAAATCTTCTCGTAGTCCTCGACTTTTACGATTGCCGTATGTCCGCCGCTTGCAAGCAAGCAGAGGTAGGGCGGCGTTAGCGTGCTGTCAATATAATTCGCCGCGATATGCCCCTTTACGTGAGAAATCGCAAAGAGCGGTTTATTCCAAGCATACGCAAGACCTTTGGCGAAGTTGACTCCGACAAGCAACGCCCCCACGAGTCCCGCGCCGTACGTAACCGCAACCGCGTCGATATCGTCCTTGGTTACGCCCGCTTTCTCCATAGCCTCGCGCACTACGTTTTCGATAGCAAGCGTATGATTGCGGCTTGCTATTTCGGGAACTACGCCTCCGAATCTACGGTGTATTTCAATTTGCGTTGCAATAACGTTTGAAAGGACGGTACGCCCGTCCCTGACTACGGCACACGCCGTTTCATCACAACTCGACTCTATTGCGAGTATCGTCAAACTGTTTTTATCCTGCAAGCAATTCATATTCTCAGATGTACAACGCTTATTCAACCAATTCACTCAACTGCCATTCGCAGGTTGCACGTACAATTTACCGTTCAACCAACGTACGCAGTTTTATTGAAACTTACTTTTGTATTGAACTCAGCTTCAAGTATTCGTTGATGAAGCCTTCGAGGTCGCCGTCCATAACGGACTGTACGTTGCCCGTTTCATATCCCGTCCTATGGTCCTTAACCATCGTATACGGGCAGAACACGTAGCTTCGTATCTGGCTTCCCCACTCAATCTTTTTGAGCTGTCCGCTTATCGCCGCCGCTTCTTCCTCGCGTTCGCGCTCGCGCTTTTCGATGAGCTTTGAGCGAAGCATCTGCATTGCGACTTCCCTGTTCTGTATCTGACTGCGCTCATTCTGGCACGCTACGATTATACCCGTCGGCAAGTGCGTAATGCGTATCGCGCTCTCCGTCTTATTGACGTGCTGACCGCCCGCACCGCTACTGCGGTAGGTATCCACCTTCAAGTCCTCGGGACGGATTTCAATTTCAGAAGTGTCGATTATCTCGGGCATAACTTCAAGGGAAGCAAACGACGTATGACGTCTTGCGTTCGCGTCAAACGGCGAAATACGCACGAGTCTATGTACGCCCTTTTCCGCTTTGAGATATCCGTATGCGTTATCTCCTTCCACGCGGAAGGTTACGCTCTTTATACCTGCCTCGTCGCCCGCGAGGCTGTCAAGCTCCGCATAGCTCCAACCTGCGCGCTCAACGTAGCGCGTGTACATTCTGTACAGCATAGAACACCAGTCCTGCGCCTCGGTGCCGCCCGCGCCCGCGTGCAAGGTGAGTATAGCGTTGAGTGAATCGTACTTGCCGCTGAGAAGCGTTGCAAGCGAAAGATTCTCAACCTGCCCCTGCAATTCCTGTACGGAAGCGATTAGTGCGGCATCCTCGTTCTCGTCCGCTTCAAGCTCTACGATGTCAACCATATCCACCGTATCGTCAATGCGGGAAAGCATTTTTTCGAACTTCTCAATCTTGCTTTGAAGCTGGCTTATCTCCTTGGACACCTTTCTCGCGTTTTCCGCGTCGTCCCAGAAGCCGTCCGCATTCTGCTCCTTTTCAAGCTCCGCAATACGCTCTTTGAGCTTGCTCGGATTTATACTCTCATATGCGCGAACCATTTCCGCGCGCATATCTTTGAGTCCGTTTCTTATCTCGTTATAATCTGTCATAATACCTGTTCCGTTTCAGCAAATACTAAGTTTATCTTCTCATTTCAAACGATAAAGCACTGTTTTTGCCATTTATATCAATTATTCTTGCCACAGCAGTTCTTATATTTCAAGCCCGAACCGCAGGGACACGGGTCGTTTCTTCCGACCTTTCTGCCGCCGCCAAGCGTCTTTTTCGCGGAAGCAATTTGCTGACTGAGCTTCGCTTCGCCGCCGTCCTCGCGCTTTTCAACGTGGACTTTGAGCAGGACCGCCGCCGCTTCCGTATGTATACGGCTTACCATATCCTCGAACATCTCCCAGCCCTCCTGACGGTAGGCAATCACCGGGTCGCGCTGTCCGTAGCCGCGCAAGCCTATGCCGCGGCGAAGAGCGTCCATTGCGTCGATATGGTCCATCCACTTGGCGTCAACGGTTTTGAGAAGCACGACTCTTTCAAGCTCCTTAAAGTCAAAGCCTTCTGCGGAAAGCGTCTCAACCTTATTGTTGTAGTTGTCAAGCGCAATCTTCATAACCGCGTCTTTGAGCTTATACACGTCGTAGCAGGAACACAAGTCCGCATTCATTACGTTCGTACCCTGAGGAAGCATTCTCTTTTCGAGAGCGGCGTTGAACGCTTCGTAGTCCCACGTATTGTAGTCCGTCTTATAGTCAGCGTAGTAGCCGATAATCTCTTCGGCAAGCTCGTCTATAAAGCTGAGTATATCCTCGTGTACGTCCAAACCGTCAAGAACCTTTCCGCGTTCCTTGTATATGAGTTCGCGCTGAGCGTTCATAACGTCGTCGTAGCTGAGAACCTGTTTTCTTATGGAGAAGTTTCTGCCCTCATATCTGCGCTGTGCGCTCTCAACTTGCTTAGTGACTAAGCCGTGCGAAATTGGCACGTCGTCTGCAAATTCAAATCTGCTGAGGAAGGACTGCAATCTGTCTCCGCCGAATATACGCGCAACGTCGTCTTCAAGCGAGATGTAGAACACCGTGCTACCCACGTCGCCCTGACGTCCCGCACGACCGCGAAGCTGGTTGTCAATACGTCTACTCTCGTGTCTTTCCGTGCCGATTATGCGCAAGCCGCCAGCGGCTATGACCTTTTCCTTCTCCTCGTCGCATCTCTTCTTAAACGCGTCGTAATGATATTTGTAAACCTCTTTGGCTTTGATGACCTCTTCGTCGTCGCTCGCGTGCGGAGAACTTGCAAGCTCTATCACTTCAAGCGGATAGCCGTCCTTCTCCATCTTCTGCTTTGCGAGGAAGTCGGGATTACCGCCGAGCATAATATCCGTACCACGACCTGCCATATTGGTTGCAATCGTCACCGCGCCAAACGTACCCGCCTGCGCGATAATCTCAGATTCCTGCTTATGGTATTTCGCATTGAGTACGTTATGGCGTATTCCCTTACGCTTCAATATATCGCTAAGCTCCTCGGACTTTTCAACGCTTATCGTACCCACGAGGACGGGTTGTCCGTTTTTGTTACTGTTTACGATATCCTCGACGATTGCGTTGAGCTTGCCGCCGAGCTTGGTGTAAATCTGGTCGTGTTCGTCCTTTCTTTGCGATGGTTTGTTTGACGGAATTGTTACGACATCAAGCGCGTAAATACTCTCGAATTCCTCCTCTTCCGTCTTTGCCGTACCCGTCATACCGCTGAGCTTTTTGTACATACGGAAGTAGTTCTGGAAGGTTATCGTTGCAAGCGTCTTGTTCTCACTGCGAATGACTACGTGTTCCTTAGCCTCAATTGCCTGATGCAGACCTTCGTTGTAACGGCGGCCTATCATAATACGTCCCGTAAACTCGTCAACGATAAGCACTTCACCGTCGCTCACGATATAGTCCTTGTTGTTCTTCATCATAAAGTGAGCTTTGAGTGCCTGCTGTATGTGGTGATAGAGGTCGGTATTGCTCAAATCCGTGAGGTTGTCAACGTGGAAGAATCTCTCCGCCTTCGCAACACCATCGTCGGTGAGCATTATCGCCTTTTCTTTCTCCTCTATCGTGAAGTCAACGCCTTCGCGGCACTGTCTTGCAAAGTTGTCCGCAGACTTATAAAGCTCGCTCGACTTGCCGCCCTTACCAGATATAATAAGCGGAGTTCTCGCCTCGTCGATAAGTATGGAGTCCACCTCGTCGATGATTGCAAAATTAAGCTCGCGCTGAACCTTGTCAGCCTTGCGAACAACCATATTGTCACGCAAGAAGTCGAAGCCAAGTTCGTTATTTGTGCAGTAGGTTATATCGCACGCGTACGCCTTGCGCTTTTCCTCGGGTTGCATACCGGGGACGACTACGCCGACCGTAAGCCCCAAGAACTTGTACAACTTACCCATCCACGCCGCGTCACGGGTGGCGAGGTAATCGTTGACGGTGACTACGTGTACGCCCTTACCTGTAAGTGCATTGAGGTATGCGGGAAGGGTTGCGACCAAGGTCTTACCTTCACCCGTTGCCATCTCGGCGATTCTGCCTTGATGAAGTGCGATACCGCCCATAAGCTGAACGAAGAAGTGGCGCATACCAAGCACTCTTTCGCCCGCCTCGCGCACGACCGCGTACGCGTCTGGCAGAATATCGTCAAGCTTCTCGTTTTCAAGCCTTGCTTTGAGCTTTGCCGTCTGCGCGACAAGCTCCTCGTCGTTCATCGCCTTATACACCGGCGCGAGCGCGTCCACCTTTTCCGCTATTTTTCTGAGTTTTTTTACTCGTCTGTCATTGTCGTTGAAAATTGACATATCTCCTCCGTGCGATATACGCGCGTGTATTTGTTATATTA
>CAMWIB010000014.1 GCA_947174215.1 uncultured Clostridia bacterium | reverse complement strand
GCATATGCACATACCAACGCCGAGTACGAGCGAGCCGAAGATTCCCAATACGTATGCGAGCGCAGTCGGCGGCGTTTTCACTTTGTTGTCAAGCTTCTTCAACTCGTCAAACTTTGTCGGGTGCCTCTCCTCGTATCTGCTTCTGATTTTCATTGACTTTTCAATTTGATTTTCGTTTGTCATCAAAATGACCTCCTTGATTTTTGTAACCCCATTCTAAAAGCCGAATGTAACCGTTTGACGAATATAAGTTTTTTGTTTAGTATTTATTTTGTAAAAAAAATATTACACACTTCACACACTTCACACACTTCGCACACTTCGTGTGTTTGATTCATTATTCCACTAAAATTGTGATAAGTAAATTCAACAAGATAAAACTTGATATTCACCAGACTTATATAGTGAAATCTAAAATCGAGATATTTTGATGCAGAACGCGAAAGTGTTTATTTAATCTTATTAAATAAACTAAGAGGCACTTTTGCGAACCGCCTAATGTATATATAATACATGACGGGTCGGAAAAGTGCCTCTGACAAAGTTATGCGCAAAATAGTTCGATTTTAGTCTGCTAAAAATGCTATACGACCGTATACACATATACTCAAAAAGTCAATCATCCAAGCGAATGGGAAGAGTGCGATACAGAGCAATCCAAACATAAGGGTGGAAGTGTTGCGCGTTTCAAAAAAGCGTACGATACGATAGAGGGAAGCCATAAGCCAACCGAAGAACAGTTCAGTGCTGAGCTTTTGCCATAGACGGAGCTTATCAAACTTGCCTGTAAGGGTTATCTTCTCATCTATATCAGGCTCGACTGGCAGAACAACTGTAAACGTGCTACCCTTGCCCTTTTTGCTTGCAACGACGATATCGCCGCCGTGCGCGCGAACAATCTCCTTGGTTATATAAAGTCCGAGTCCGTTGCTGGACGAGTCCGACCTCGTTTTATCCTCTGTATAGAATTGGTCGAAAATGAATGGCAAGCTTTCCTTGGAAATGCCTATGCCTTGGTCCTTGACGCTGATACGCAAGGTCTTTGCCCACAGCCTGAACGATACCTTTATCGTCGTACCTGCCGCGGAATATTTTATCGCGTTCGTAATGAGGTTTTGCAAAACTCTGCCGAACTGATATGAGTCGATACGAATCTGCGCATTCGGCGCACGCTTTATTTTTAGCTGTATACCTTTTTTCTCCGCTACCGGAATAAGCCTTTCGAATGCCTCCGCAAAATACTGTCTTGCATTGCTCAAAGTCTTTTGCGAGGTCTGACTCTCGTACGTGTTGTGCGACTCGTCAATAATACCAAGCACCATATTGTTCATCTGCTCGGTCTTTTGAAGAATGAGTGCGGGATAGTCCTTATCGTTCATACCGTCGCTCATACACTCAGCATATCCCGCGATAATGGTGAGCGGAGTTTTCATATCGTGCGCAACGGAAGCAATCGCCATATTGTTACGGCGTGCGCCCTCTGTTTCTATATCGTGAGTTTTGACAAGAGTCAAACGAAGAGTTTCAAGTCTTCTCGTTATAGCCCTATAAACGCCGACGCCTTCTTCCTTAATCGGCTCGTAGATGTTCCCCTCCTGCAACTTCATAAGGGACGCTTCTATTCGTGACAGCTTATCTTCTTTCTTCATAACTTATTATTAACGGCAATCCGTCCCATCTATTTCGCAAAATGAGGGAATTTACTTCCCTCATTTTGCACCTTACGAGTTTGCGCTCACAGCACATCTCGTGTGTTTATTCATTACTCATTTTTTACACCGCTATCGTATAACACACGAATGTGCGTACACGCAGTGTGTGACGTCTGGCGCAACTAAACTCAGCATTGCCATTTGTAACCAAGTCCCCACACGGTGACTACGTTATGTACGTCCACCTTGGCAAGCTTATCACGAAGGCGAGCTATTGTGACAGCGACGGTGTTCTCGTCAATATACTCGTCTATGCCCCACACCTCGTCGATGAGCTTCTGCTTGGGGATAATCTGATTTTCGTTGAGGGAGAGATAATCGAGAATTTTGAATTCCTTTGCGGTGAGCGGAAGTATTTCCTCTTTGAGCTTCGCCTCGAATCTTTCAGATGAGATGATGAGGTCGCCGTATTGACGGGTGCCTTTGTTCTTGTTGGAATTGAACTCGTAGTAACGACGAAGCTGTGCGCCAACTCTCATATTCATCTCGTTAAAAGAAAACGGCTTCGTCATATAGTCATCTGCACCGAGCGCAAACATCTTTTCCTTATCCTCTTCCGCGACCTTTGCGGACACGACGATGATTGGAATATTCATAGTAGCGCGCAACCTCTTGCACACCTCGTATCCGTCAAGAACGGGCATCATTATGTCAAGCAGTACGAGGTCGGGACTCATGCTTTTTGCGAAGTCCAAAGCCTGTGCGCCGTCGAACGCCTGATATACGGTATGACCTGCGCGCATAAGATAGTTGCGCATCATATCCGAAATTTCTACATTATCTTCTGCTATAAGTATCTTTCTCATCACGCACCTCTAAGGTTCATTATACAATCTTTTGTCGCTATAATCAATTGTTTTTATTTTCGTTGATTTTCTTTTCTGCATTTGCAAAGTATCTCTTATACGCCTTTTTGCAGTACCAAGCGTGATTGGGCTTTTGCGGCTCTCCGTCGTAGGAGAGATTATACTTGCCGTTCACGCGCCAACCGTTCAACAGCGCGATATTGAACGCGTCCGTCGGACAGTTGAAGGAACACCTTGCGCACATCAGGCAATCGCCGTGGAACTTGAACTTGCCGTCCTTGATGACGATATTTCCAACGGGGCAGTTTTTAGCGCACGCACCGCAACCGATACAGTCCTTTTTCTTTACCCTGAACATTTTGCCGTTGACGCGCATTGCGTGATGCTCGATTCTCAGCAACCACGCGACGAAGTGACCGAACGGAACGCCTTTGAGCTTATGCTCCTTGCCTGCAAGCACCTCGCGCGCCTCGATAGGCGCAAGCTCGCGTGCCGCGCTCCACATATTCGCCGCCATCGTATCCGTGTGGCGGAAAATCATATTGTACGGCATTATGTAGTGATATTCGGAAAACTCCTCGTAGCCCTTGCGCTTCAAAATACCCTTCATTTTATACGAAGAGATGTTGTTCACTCTAAGCGGTTCGCCCGACGATTTGAGTACGAAATACTTTTTGCCGCTTACCTTCGGGAGCTTGCGAGCAAGCGTAATCATAATCTTCGGAGCGTTGAATGCGTGTATGGGATAGGCGAATCCGACGTACTCGAAATCGTTTGGATTGGGCAGATTATCGAAGTTGGACGTCACCTTGTAAAGCGTTGTCTGCACGCCGTTCTTCTCGAACTCGTCCTTATACAATCTGCAAATTTTCTCCGTATTGCCCGTGCCTGAAAAAACGTAAATTATCGCGTTTGCCATATCGCTCTACCTCAAATCTTTTCGTACTTCGCGTTGTGGTCTTTGTCGAAATAGTAAACGCAGTCCTCGCCCCTTGCGTGGGTATCGTACCAGACCTGCGCATAGAACGGCATAAACTTTGACAGTCTGTCATAGTCCCACGGTTGCGGCTGACAGCACTCCGGACACCAGTGTCCCGCCTTCAAAACGAGATAGGGAGATGCGAAGAAGCGATGGCCGTCATGGCATTCCCATTCGAGCTTGGTGTACAGGTCGCCCTTCGTCATACTCTCTGAAAGGCACTTTCCGCCTCTGAACGCCGCGGCTGACTGCATATCCTCAATATCAAGCTCGCTGTCAGGCTTGCTCTCGTCGTAGCCGTGATTGAGCCTGAAACCGTGCTGCACTACGAGTCTTATATCACGAATCTTGTCGTAGTCAATGCTCTCGTCCGCAAGCTGTCCTTTGGCAAGAACGGGATAGTGTTCCCAGTCGGTAGGCATACATTCAAGATTGTCGTTTGCGCCGAAAAACGCCTTTACTCTGCCCGTTTGATGGGTATTAACCCATCTTCTTGGCGCATTCTCGTCTTTGAGCAGTCTTTCAATCGCCAGTTTGGATATGAGCTTTGCAGGGAAAATCTTTGCAATCTGATAGTAGCTGTGCTTGCGGAGAATCTCCTGCCAGTAGTCCTTTATATCCTCTCTCTGGAAATCAAGATAGTCGTTGAGTACGTCGCTGTCCTCAAACCACATACAGTGGAAGTTGCGGAGTGAATTCCATTGCGGCTTCATAAACTTCTCCGTTGAACCGCCTATAATCTGGAAGCCTTGGTCGAAGGTATCGTAGCCCGTAACACGGTTGCAGGCACCGCCGCCGATATTGTAGCATTTGCGCCAGAACTCCTCGGGAAGCTCGCCGAGCGTATCCTTAGCTACGAGGTTCTTGATAAGTCTACCGCTATCGCGCGCAGTCACCCACTCGATAGGCGCGTTGAAGCAGGTGTGGAACATAAGTCCGTCCTTCATATTATTCGTAAGCATTCTGCTGTGGAGCATACCCGTCTGACGAAGCACTACCCACGTGCGTACGTCGCTGTCAAGCACGTATCTTTCGCCCTTTATCTTGCTTGCAGAATATTCGTCGTACACGCTCGATATAAGCGGGTCGCCAACCCTGCCCCACGGGTGCTTGTGGTTGCGGTTTCCGTATATGGCAACCGTTGAGATATGTACGAGCTTTGGTTGCTTGTCGCCAAGCTCGCTCACGCAGTCCACGATGTTCATAGTGCCTACGCGGTTGCAATCATCAGTTTCCTTTGGACGGTGGTCTGCAAGCGGCGGAATCACTGCCGCAAGGTGCATAACGTAATCCGTATCCTTGACAAGCGCACGGCACTTCGCCTTGTCCGCAAGGTTTCCGAAAATAATCTCTACGCGCTTTCCATACTTGCGCCTGCAATCACGCGCAAATTTGCGCTCTCTGCTCTCGTTGAGCAACAGAAGCTTGACCTTCTCTACACAGCCAAGTTCCATGAGTTGCATTAGAGATTCCATACCCATATTTCCGCTTGCGCCCGTAAGCGCGACTACCTTCTTCATAACAATGCTCCTCGTTATTTGTCAATTTGTTGAGCATATCATCTCATAAAGGTCTTTCAAAAGCCATATAGAAATCTTACAATTTTCTTACAATTGTATATTATTAAAAGTACGCCGCAGGAAAACCGCGACGTACTTTTGCACAAATTTTTTAGATTAACCTTTTTTAGCCGATATCTAATCAGCCAATCGTCAACTGTTCCATAGATTCAACGGAAATGCGAACCTCGTTTCCATCAATCATAACGACAACCTCGTTTGTCGCAAAATTGTAGTCGGGATATACCTGCTCTTCACCGTGGAATGCGTATCTAAGCAACACGGATATGGTCAATTCATTAGGTTCTTCTTCGTTTTCGGAACGATAAACTGCAAGTTTGAACCAAATCTCAATTTGCGAATCAGCGTCAGATAGCGTTACGGACGTATCGTGCTTTATCAGGATATCATCGCCGAAACCAACCATTTCGTCATTTCTGCTCACGCTTGCGCCGCTTATCCACTTGCCTTCACTTGCTGAATAGAGATACAGCACAGCCTCGCCGTCTTCGTTCATATAGTAACGCGCATATTCCGCAGTTTCAGCGACGTAGAACTTCCCGTTATTGTTCACGTCCATCATAACTCTGCCGTCAGAGAAGGAATATACGTTGCCCGTCTTGAAACCAAAGAAGATTGCGCCGCTAAGCGTATCTCTGCCGTTGCTCGCAATAAATACGTTATCTTTAACGCCTGCGGAAATATTCGAGCTGTACACCGCATTGAATTCTTCCAAATTGTTTACGGTGAATATCACGCCTATATTATCCTCGCCGCCGATTACGGTGAACGCGCTATCCGAAATCATTACTGCGGAGAAATCGGGGGCGGCAGATATATCAAATTTGATGCTTGAATAGTTGAAGTAGCGGCTGAACGCATTATCGCCTATGTTCGTCACCTCTTTAAGCACGACGCTCGTAAGCTCACTGCAACCGTAGAACGCGCCCTCGCCTATCACGCGCAGACTGAGCGCCGTAACAGTTTTGAGTCCTGAATTTGCAAACACGTACTTCCCAATCTCCTGTACCTCGTTGAGGTCGAGTATCTCCAAATAGGCCATATCAGTCAAGTCGAACGCACCTTCTGCGATACTCTTGATTCCATCGGGAATTTTGAGCGTGCGATTTGTACGGTTTATAACACCGATATACTGATACAGCATATCACCCGAAAGAATCCAGCTATCGGTGATAACCTCGAAGCCCTTACCGCTCACTCTGAAATACATAATATCGTACGAATACTCGTCGGGTGTGAACACGACCAAATCGTCGGAAACCGTCACCGCCTCGCCGTTTATCGCAAAGCCATACGAGTCGATATATTTAGCCACGCCGAAGCCGTCAAGCATAAGTACCGACCAGTCGCCGCCGATATAAACGCCGTCGCTCTTAGCGGAGTAGACTGTGTAAGCATATCCTTCACCGGTAGAGTATATCGTAAACACGAAGCCGTTCTTACCAAGATACTGATACACGCCGTCGCCCTTTTCCGTAAATTTATTATACTCGCCGCGCTCAATCTCATCGCCGCTCTCGTCGTAGAGAATTGCAACGCCTACGCCGTCGAGATAGATATAAGCGCCCGTAAACTCGCCGCCATCGCGCAAACCGTATGCGCCGTACGAAGTGGTACGCAATACCGCTTTGCCATCCGCGAGGTTGAATACGAATTGTCTTGCAATGTTTCCATTCTCGTCAGACACCGCGAACAGCACGTTCTTACCTTCTACGCTCGGCTCAAACTGTCTTGGAGAATTGTACTTGCTATCGGCGATATCGCCTCTCTGCATAACGCCCTCGTACACCGTTCCGTCTATAAGCGTGTACGTTGCGGACAAATATCCGTCGCCGGTCAGCGTGCCAACCGATTTGCCGTTTTCAACCACGTCAAACTCGCCAAGCTGCGTATCATCTCTAAGGATATAGATGTAGAGGGTTTCGCCGTTCTGCGGAACTCTTGCAACCGCGATATAATAAATCAAAGTATTTTTCACGCCCTCGTCGCCGTTTACTACGAAGGTCAGCTTATACTCTTCTCTTTCGGTGTTATCCGTTCTTACGTACGTACCCCAGATAATATTGCTTCCACGATAAAGCAACGCGACGTCCACGCCGTCAAGGAATACGCTATCCGTTCCCATACCGCCGTCCGAGCTAAACGTATAATAGAAGCCAGCCACACCGCTCACTGCATTCACAAGTTCGAAGCTACCCGTGCTTATGTCGGTTACGCGGAATATATATCTTGCCGTAAGCGTTTCCATAACAACGAGGTTGCCTTCATACACGTACGCGCCGCGCATTACTCTGCCGCCGTCCGCAGGAGTGAATTCCGCAGAACCGTAGCCGTCCGTCGTCAGTCTGCCGACCGAGCATTCATAGTCAATCGCGTCGTCGTACTGATAGAACTTGTTGCCGTCTATCGTGAACAGGAACCAGCCGTACTCCTCTTCAATCTCCTCGTAGCCTTGCGTCGGGAAAATCGATACGTTCATCATAAATCCGTACTCGTTCTCGACCTCGGTACTCACGTGGAAGAGTCCGCTGTAACAGTAGAGATACGAGCCGTTGTTGAGGAGAATGCCGATAACCGCGATATTCTCGGATATGCGAATCATTCTTGCAGTATACGTATTTGGATAATCGTTACGTCTTAACGAAGAAGTATAATCTAAGTCGTATATGTTTGACAACGGAATTTCCACTGCTTCCGCGCCCTCGACGTCGCTCTCAAATATAAACACGCGAGTGCCGCCGTCAATAAGCGTAAAGGTGTAAACGTAAACTACGCCTTCCTCTACGGTGTACTCGACCTCAGTCGGGGTGCCGCCAACTGCGGTGAACCACGCCTTGCCGCTAAGGTCTATTTCAAGCTTTCCATTCTCATCATCGACAAACATAAGCGAATCACTGACGTAAAGCGCGGTATGCTCCTCATCATCTATCGAGAAATTGAAGGTAAGCTCCGTGCCGTTGAAGGTGTATACGTTGCCATTCTTATACGCAGTATCTTCAACGAGAATCTGATATAGCCATTCTCCCGACTCGCCGTCAATCATTCCGACCCAGACCATTGCGTACATTGCTCCGCCCGACGTACGTGTGAGCGTTATAAACGCCTTAGTTTTCTCTCCGTCGTTATAGATTGCGCCGTTCACAAAGAGTACGTTCTCAAAATCGTATCTGCCGAACGCGCCCTCGACCTCAACGACGACTTGTCCGCTAAGGTCGTCAACGAAGTACAAGAGCGTAGAATTTCCGCCTACTGAAACCTGAATGTAATGCTCCGTCACTTCGTAGACGTTGTTTCCGCTAATGGCAGACCAATGTTCAAACTCCTCTACGGTGTAAGTACCTTGCTCGCCGTTCTTATACGCCGTGCCAAAGCCGTCGAATTCGTATTGAGTAGGCTTAGACCAGTCGCCAACCCTGTACTCTCCGCGATAGTCGTCGCTCTCGTGGTACATTCCGCGGAACTTAGTGTTCTCGTTTATAATTTTCACTTCAAGGCGGATATACATTTGCGTTATCTCATAACCGTAATCAGTGACAAGCGTAATCAAATAGGTCTTGGTTTCCATGTCAACGCATTCGTACTTTCCGTCAAATTTATCGAAGCCGCCCTCGTCGTTTTTAAGATAGAATTTGAGTCTGCCCATACCGTCGAGGTATATGCAATCGCAATCGTCAATATTTTCTTCCGTAGTGAAAAGATGGTAGTATCCGGCCTCCTCGCTGTCTAAGGGATGGAACACCGCTTTGCCATTCTTGCTCGTAAGTGCAAACGTCAGCGTCTGCTCACTGTTATCCGTTGAAAATACGAACGTACCGTCTTCGGAATTTATTTCATACGTGCCTTGTATCCCTTCGCCGCCTGCGGGAGTGTACTCAGCCATGCCGTGCGCTTTAAGCTGCATCGTAGCCGCAGAACCGTCAAACGCCTCATACGTGTTTTCAAGTATGTCTACAAAATAGTGGAAGAAAACTTCCGCAACAATCTTTCCGTCAAGCACGTTGCCGTCGTCGGTTGCAAACGAGAATACGCCCGAAGCGTTCACCGTGCCGCGCTTCTCGCCCAAGCCCTCGCGGCGCAAATATACGACGTTCTTCTCACGAACGGGCAAGAATATATAATCGTCGCCGCCTAACAAATCGATATACACCTTATCCCACACCGCATATACCGTAATATTCTCGGTCACAATCACGCTATCGCCGCCGTCATAGACGACTGCGCCGTTCTCTTCATTTGCCCAGCCTGCCAAACGATATATAATACCGAGGTCAAGCTCGCTCTCCGTTTTGAGAGTTATGCTCGCGCCATACAACGCTTCAATCTGATAATCGGCTTCCTCGCCTGCGCCGCACTTAACGTTTACGATATGCTTATCGCGGGCAAGATACACCACGAACTGCTCGTTTATTCCAAGGCTTGCGCTCTGAGTCTTGCTATCTGCAAACCCATTTCCGCTCGGCTTATCTCCAAGTGAGAAATGCTCGGGGATATTGCTATATGCAAACGCCTCGCCGTACCAAGCGCTACCCTGCTCGTTATCCTTCTTGACGTACTCGCCGTTTACGTTCTGCTCGTACACGCTTACAGTGTACGCCGCTTTATACTTAGCAGTAAGCGTACAGCCTTCCTCGGGAACGGTCGCCTCGTCGCTAAGCGGCTCTCCGTCCACAAACCAGCCGCCAAACGTAAGCGACTCGACGGGCTTTTTCGTAACGCCGTTTACGACGTCCTTCAACAATGCGCCCGCTTTTGCGGATACCGTTGACTGCGTAACGCCATCACCAACACCCTCCACAAGAGTTATCACTGCAAGCTCTTCGGCAGGCTTTTTATTTTGATTTTTGTTTTGATTCTTATCGCACGCCACTGCAAGCATAGCAATAAGCATCACCAACGCCACACAGCAAAGAACCGTACAAACTCTTCTTATCGTTCTTTTCATTCGAACTCCTTCTTTATGCGCCTTACGCACAGTACGCACTGCAAGCATAATTAGTATTCAACCATATTAGTATTTAATTATATACATACAATTGGTATAAAGTCAACAAATACACTATTTCCGAATTATGGGAATGTGTAAAAGGATTGCCAACTACTATGTATAATGCAAGGGTCATAGAACCTAGTTCCGCGCAAAAGAAAATCCCAGTCTTGCGACTGGGATTGGCGGAAGCGGTGGGATTCGAACCCACGAACGAGTTTCCCCGTTACCGCATTTCGAGTGCGGGCCGTTATGACCACTTCGATACGCTTCCGTGTATATTAAATTTTCTGCATTGCCGAAGTGGTTTGACGGCACGCAGTGCGCAATACAATGACCACTTCGATACGCTTCCGTGTATATACGATATTGCAATTATAATGCATTAACAAAAAATTGGCAAGTGTTTCTTGCCATTCCATGTCTTTATAGGTTTATGTCCAAATATAGGTCTCTTAATTGCCGAATAATAATTTGTAAATTTATATGGTTTTAATTGACAAAAACTTGACAATAAGTTGACTGATATTTGCAAAATTATTGACGTATGGCATAAATTTTGATATGATTGAAATAATTTATGATATAATGCTATGTCGTAGACAAATGGATTGGGAGAGTTAAACGTGGATAAAAAGACTTTTATATCATTGATAACAGGTAAAAATTATTATGACATGAATGACCTGCGCTACAATAAAAACGTTGGTCTAATGTTATCACAGCAGGAATTTTCTGAATTCAAATCCATGAAAAATGAACTTATAAGCATGATTGGATGCGGAGATTTTGCACGCCTTGAAAATGAATATGGCGGCAAAATAACCTCAGATTTATTAGACAAGATTATCAAAGTATACTGTAAACTTCCATTAAAAACATTCAATTCTCCGCATATGTTTTTAATAAACGCAGAGTATCTTTTGTCTACGCAAAATGAATATTTATCGCTTATAGCAAATGACTTAAAAGAACACGAAGACATCCTGTTCAACAGAAATATAAATGCGATACTGAATTCAAGGATATTCTCTGAAATAGAGGGTACTCTTGGCATAGAAAATGTGCCGACCACACGCAAAAGAATAAGCCAGATTGTAAACAATTCAGAAAATCTTACAGATAAAAACGATATTATTGTTAACAATATGGTGAAGGCTCTGCTTTATATTATCAATGAAAGACCTGAGTTTAATAAGGAAAACCTATTCAAACTTTATTCCATTTTAAGCGATAGATGCTTAACGGAAGACACAGCCCTTGTAGGCGATAATATATACAGAACCGACGAGGTTTCGGTTGGTGGATTCGACGGTGCGCCGCATGAGCAGATTGAGGAACTTATGGATAGTTTATTCGACTTTGTAAACAACACCACTTATCGCAGAAAATATGAAACATTTCTGCCTCATATTTGCCATTACTACATCTTATATGTTCACCCATATTTTGACTATAACGGCAGAACGGCAAGGATGGTTTCATTTTGGATAAGCAATCAATACCATATTATCGCCGCTCCTCTATTTCTCAGCGAAGCAATAAATGAACTCAAAGGCGGCTACTACACTGCGCTCACAAACACGCGAAATATGGATAACGATTTGACGTATTTTATTGGTTATATTTTTGAAACATCAATCAAGTTCAGCATAGTTTATAAAAATGTAGAGAATATCAAATCCATATTGGCACTGAGCGGCGACCTATTATCCTCAACAGAGGAATTCTATATCAGAAAAATCTTAATACACTTATCAAACGGCTTTTTCAATAGCAAAATGTTTGCGAGCTGTATAGATAAAAAGATTTCTAAGCAAGGCGCTTTCAACATTCTTAATAAATTGGTAGAATACAATGTATTGAACGAAAGCACAAATAGAAAAGATGAGCGGATATTCAAAATAAATTCAGATATGCTTCTATATTATAATAACTGATATCGTTCGTATCAAATATAAAAGCGCCAATTAGCTGATTGGCGCTTTTATATGTTAATTTTGTTTTAATAAAGTGTTTTATTTGACAAATGCAGAGAATGCCTTGTGAGCGGAATATACGTCGGCCTTAGAAACAAGCTCGTAAGGTGCGTGCATTGAAAGTACGGGTACGCCCATATCAACGGTGTCGATATTGTTGTTTGCAATGTACTTTGCAACTGTTCCGCCGCCGCCGAGGTCTACTCTGCCAAGCTCGCCGGTCTGCCAGATTACGCCGTCCTTTTCAAGCACCTTGCGGAGATAACCGATGAACTCTGCCGACGCGTCGTTTGAACCGGACTTGCCGCGTGCGCCTGTGAATTTGTTCATCGTAACGCCCTTGCCTACGAAGCCGACGTTCATCTCCTCGAATGCGGAAGCAAATGCGGGGTCATAGCCGGCGGTGACGTCTGCGGACAGGCACATAGAATGCTCACGGAGTACGGACGGATTTACGCCGTAGCTCTTTGCAATCTCGTCAAGAAGGTCGCGGATAAGAATACATTGCATACCCGTGTTGCCCTCGGAGCCAATCTCTTCCTTGTCAGCAAGGATTGTGAGAACTGTCTGTTCGGTTTCGGTTTGCAGAGTTGCAGTGATTTCGGGATAAGCGCAAACTCTGTCATCGTGACCGTAGCTTGCTACGAACGCGCGGTCAAGACCGACGTCCTTAGCCTTCACAGCGGGAACAGCTTCAAGCTCTGCGCTGAGGAAGTCCTCTTCAACCATACCGTATTTCTCGTTGAGCAAAGCAAGCACGCCCTTCTTGACGGCTTCCTTATCCTCGCCTACTGCGGGAATACCGCCGATGAGAAGGTTGAGGTTCTCCGCTTGGAAGCCCTCTGAAATGGACTTCGAATACTGCTCTTGTGAGAGGTGGGGGAGAAGGTCTGAGATATAGAACACGGGGTCGCTTTCGCTCTCGCCGATGTTGACGTTCACCTTGTTGCCGTTCTTCAAGACGACTACGCCGTGCAAAGCAAGAGGAATGGTGAGCCATTGATACTTCTTTATGCCGCCGTAGTAGTGAGTTTTGAGATACGCCATATCCGCCTTTTCAAAGAGCGGAACCTGCTTCAAGTCGAGTCTTGGGCTATCCACGTGAGCGACGAGAATACGCACGCCGTTCTTTGCGACGTCCGCAGTACCTGCGCGGAGAATGAACAACGCCTTGCCGCGATTGTTGTAATAGAGCTTATCGCCCTTGTTTATCTTGTCGCCGAGCGTATAGGGCTTATAGCCTGCCGCCTCGACCATAGCAACGGTTTCCGCAACGGTTTCGCGTTCCGTCTTGCCGTTGTCGAGGAACTTCTTATAGCCCTCGTTATACTCGAAAATGCGCTTACGCTCCGCTTCGTCGCAGACAGCGTAAATGTTTTGCCTTTTATAGGTCAAATCCATAATTCACCTCGTGAAAAATTTTTATTGCTTAGATATTATATCCCTATCCGCATAAAAAAGCAAGAGCTAACCGCCGCCGACTTTGAAATTAAAGGTATTTGCGTAAAGTTTTACAATGGTATAGAAC
>CAMWIB010000013.1 GCA_947174215.1 uncultured Clostridia bacterium | reverse complement strand
GAACAAATCTTCGGCGTACAAGTTGCAAAGGTCAACACAGCAAACTACGACGGCAAGCTCAAGAGAATGGGCAGAAACGAGGGCAGACGCCCCGCCTACAAAAAGGCTATCGTCATTCTGAGCGCCGACAGCAAAGCAATCGAGTTCTTCGAGAGCCTCGCATAAGGATAAGGAGAGTAAATTATGGCTATTAAGAAATATAAACCAACTTCTCCTGCGCGCCGTTTTATGACGGTATCCGCTTATGAAGAGATTACCTGCACCACTCCCGAGCGTTCACTCCTCGTGTCGCTCAACAAGACCGGCGGCAGAAACTCTATGGGCAGAATCACCGTTCGTCACATCGGCGGCGGCAACAGAAACAAATACCGTATCATCGACTATAAGCGTAACAAGGACGGCATACCTGCAAAGGTTGCAACCATCGAGTACGACCCGAACCGTTCCGCAAACATCGCACTTCTGCACTATGCGGATGGCGAGAAGAGATACATTCTTGCGCCTCTTGGCTTGAACGTCGGCGACGTGCTTGAAAGCGGTGCGGAAGCGGATATCAAGGTCGGCAACGCACTTCCCCTCTCTGCTATCCCTGTTGGTACTATGATTCACAACATCGAGATGCAACCGGGCAACGGCGGCATCATCGCAAGAGCGGCGGGCAACGCGGCACAGCTTATGGCAAAGGAAGGCAAGTACGCAATCGTACGTCTTCCCAGCGGCGAGATGAGATATATCCTTATCGGATGCAGAGCGACTGTCGGTCAGGTCGGCAACATCGACCACGAAATAGTTCGCGTCGGTAAGGCAGGTAAGACGCGTCATATGGGCGTACGTCCTACCGTCCGTGGTGTCGTCATGAACCCGAACGACCACCCGCACGGCGGTGGCGAAGGCAAGTCGCCAGTCGGTATGCCTTCACCTGTCACTCCTTGGGGTAAGCCTGCTTTGGGTTATAAGACGAGAAAGAAGAAGAAAGCGTCAAGCAAGTTCATCATCAAGCGCGTGAATTAATCGGAGGAGAGAAATGAGTAGAAGCGTTAAGAAAGGCCCCTATGTTGAGGAGCGCCTTATGAACAGAATCAATGCTATGAATGCATCGGGTCAACGTCAATCCATCAAAACGTGGTCGAGAAGTTCAACAATCTTCCCCGAGATGGTAGGACACACGATTGCGGTGCATAATGGCAAGCAACACGTTCCGGTGTACATCACCGAGGACATGGTAGGCTGCAAGCTGGGTGAGTTCGCACCTACGCGTACCTTCAAGGGTCACGCAGGCGACAAGACCACCGGCAAGCGCTAAGAGGAGGAGAGATATGGCTACAAGAAGTAAACAAAAAGCCTTGGAACGTCAGGCAAAGGCGGACACAAGACCTTGCGCAACTGCTAAATATGTCAGAATTTCTCCCTACAAAGTGAGAATCGTACTTGACATAATCAAGGGCAAGCCCGTGACGGAAGCAATCGCTATCCTTGAAAATACGCCTAAGGCGGCAAGCGAAGTGCTTCTCAAAGTTGTCAACAGTGCGGCGGCAAATGCAGAGAACAACCAGAACCTTGCGAGAAACGACCTGTATATCGCAGAGTGCTATGCAAACGAGGGTCCGACCCTCAAACGCATACAGGCTGTGTCTAAGGGCAGAGCGTATCGCATCAACAAGAGAACGAGCCACGTCACAGTCGTGCTTGACTCAATGGCATAAGGAGGTAAATCACAATGGGACAGAAAGTAGACCCAAACGGTCTTAGAACAGGTATCATCAGACCTTGGAGCTCCACGTGGTATGCCGACAAGGCGCACTTCGCCGACAATCTCGTCGAAGACAACAAGGTGCGTAAGTTCATCAAGAAGAAGTACTATGACAACGCTATCTCCAAGATTACCATTGAGAGAGCGGCGGATAAGTTCGTAGTAAGCATTCATACCTCACGTCCTGCAACACTCATCGGTAAGGCGGGTGCAGGCGTTGAGCAAATCAAGAAAGAAGTTGAGAAGCTGCTTGGCAAGACCGATAAGAAGGTCAGCATCAACATCATGGAAGTCAGACAGCCTGACGCGGACGCTCAGCTCGTTGCAGAGAATATCGCAAAGCAACTTGAAGGCAAGGGCAATTTCCGCAGCATCATGAAGCAGGCTATGTCAAAGGCTATGAAGTCGGGTGCGAAGGGTATCAAGACGATGGTCAGCGGCCGTCTTAACGGTGCGGAAATCGCAAGAAGCGAGCAATATCGTGAAGGCGCAATCCCACTTCAAACACTCCGTGCAAATATTGACTACGGCGTGGCAACAGCACACACGACGTTCGGTGCAATCGGCGTTAAGTGCTGGATATACAAGGGCGAAGTCCTTGGAAAGAATCCACTTGAAGGAGGAAACCAATAATGTTAATGCCTAAACGCGTCAAAAGACGCCGCCAAATGCGTGGCAGAATGAAGGGTAAAGCGACCAAGGGTAATATCGTCGCATACGGCGAATTCGGACTTATGTCGCTTGAACCGGGCTGGATTACCTCCAACCAGATTGAAGCAGCCCGTGTCGCAATGACAAGATATATCCGCAGAGGCGGTAAAGTATGGGTGGACATCTTCCCCCACAAGCCTGTAACAGAGAAGCCTGCTGAAACTCGTATGGGTTCAGGTAAAGGTTCTCCCGAATACTGGGTTGCAGTGGTCAAGCCGGGCCGCGTTATGTTTGAAATCGCAGGGGTTGACGAAGCAGTGGCAAAAGAAGCATTGCGTCTTGCCGCTAACAAGTTGCCCGTCAAGTGTAAGTTTGTAAAGGCTGAGGATACGGTTAAAGCCGAAGGCGGTGAGCAATGAAATCGAAACAAGTTTTGGAAATGAATGATAAGGAATTGCAGGATAAGCTCAACGAGCTGAAATCTCAACTGTTTTTCCTTCGCTTCAAGAACGCCACTAATCAGCTCAGCAACACCAAGGAGCTGACGGAAACAAGACACGACATCGCTCGCGTTAAGACCGTCATCCGCCAAAGAGAGCTTGCCCGTGCTAAGAAGGCCGAGGCAAAGGGCTAATCGGAGGAGAATATGGAAGAAAGAAATCTTAGAAAAGAAAGAGTGGGTATCGTAGTGAGCGATAAGATGGACAAGACCATCGTCGTCGCAATCAGCGAGCGCGTCAAGCATCCCCTCTACAAGAAGATAGTCAGCCGTACCAAGAAGTGCAAGGCGCATGACGAGAACAACTCATGCGGTATTGGCGATAAGGTACGCATCGCAGAAACACGTCCTCTTTCGAAGGATAAGTGTTGGAGACTTGTCGAGATAATCGAGAAGGCGAAGTAAGGAGGGAGTGCTATGATTCAACCATTGTCTTGGCTTAAAGTCGCAGATAACAGCGGCGCCAAAGAAATTATGTGCATCAGAGTCTTGGGCGGCTCTTTCAGAAGAAGCGGCAACATCGGTGACGTCATCGTAGCGTCCGTCAAGTCGGCTATCCCCGGCGGTAAGGCAAAGAAGGGCGACGTCGTAAAGGCAGTTATCGTGCGTACGCAGTTTGGTATTCAACGCGAGGACGGCAGCTACATCAAGTTTGACGACAACGCGGCAGTTATCATCGACAACCAAAAGCAACCCATAGGCACTCGTATCTTCGGGCCAATCGCAAGAGAGCTTCGTGACAAGGATTATATGAAGATAATCTCGCTTGCTCCGGAAGTGCTGTAAGAAGGAGGATAAGTATTATGGCAAATATGAGTGTTAAGAAGGGCGATAACGTAATGGTTATCACCGGTAAGGATAAGGGTAAGGTCGGCAAGGTTCTTGCTGTCAATCCCGACACCAACAGAATTTACGTTGAGGGCGTCAATATCGTTTCAAGAAGCAAGAAGCCCAGAAACGCGCAAGACCAAGGCGGCATCATCAAGAGAGAAGGCACGATTGACGTATCGAACGTTATGCACGTGTGCAACTCCTGCGGTGAAGTCATCAGAGTCAAGCACGAAGTCAAGGACGTAGACGGCAAGCAAAAGTCCGTTCGCGTCTGCCCCAAGTGCGGTGCGGCTCTCGATGAGAAGAAGGCGTCCGCTAAGAAAGCAGCTAAGAAAGCGGCTAAGAAAAAAACAGAAAAGTCCGACAAAGAATAAGGACTAAATAAATCGGAGGTAATATCGTGGCAGACATCAATAATCAGGTTGCTAACGCAGCTGCAACCGATAAGAATGCTGGTAATGCTGAAAGATATCGTATGAGAAAGCAGTACACCGAAGAGGTTGTGCCGGCTCTCATCAAACGCTTTGGCTACAAGAACGTGAACGAGGTTCCGCGCCTTGAAAAAATCGTCCTCAATATGGGCCTTGGCGACTGCAAAGACAACAGCAAATCCCTGCAACTCGCAGTGGAAGAGTTGAAGCTGATTGCAGGTCAAAAACCGGTTATCACAACAGCAAAGAAATCAGTCGCAAACTTCAAGGTCAGAGAGGGCATGAACGTCGGCGCAAAGGTAACACTTCGCGGCAACAGAATGTATGACTTCTTAGATAAGTTCATTTCAATCGCTCTCCCCAGAGTCCGTGACTTCCGCGGAATTTCCGCAAAGTCATTCGACGGCAGAGGTAACTATGCCGTAGGCGTCAAGGAACAGCTCATTTTCCCCGAAATCGATTACAGCAAGGTGGAAAAGGTACGCGGCTTTGACATTTGCGTCGTAACGACGGCTAAGACAGACGAAGAGGCACGTGAGCTTCTCAAGCTCCTCGGTATGCCTTTCGCCAAGTAAGGAGAGTGTGAACTATGGCCAAAACAGCAATGAAAATAAAGCAACAAAGACCTCAGAAATACTCCACTCGTGAGTATACGCGTTGCCGTATCTGCGGTCGTCCCCACTCCGTGCTTAAAAAGTACGGTATTTGCAGAGTTTGCTTCCGCAACCTTGCCTACAAGGGTGAGATTCCGGGCGTAAAGAAAGCAAGTTGGTAAGAGGAGGTTAAGACAATGACTGACCCAATTGCAGATATGCTTACAAGAATCAGAAACGCCTTGACTGCCAAACACGAGACAGTTGAAGTTCCGGCGAGCAAAATGAAGGTTGCTATCGCGGATATTCTGGTGAAAGAGGGCTACATCAAGGGCTATGAACTGATTGAGGGTGAGGTTCAAAACACCATTCTCATCACCTTGAAGTACGCACCCAATAAGAATCAAAAGGTTGTTACGGGACTCAAAAGAGTTTCCACCCCCGGTTTGCGCGTGTACGCAAGCGTGGACAACCTCCCCAAGGTGTTGAACGGTATGGGTATCGCCATTCTTTCCACCTCTAAGGGCATCCTCACAGACAAAGAGGCAAAGGCTCAACACATCGGCGGCGAAGTGCTTGCCTATGTATGGTAAGGAGGTAGGCTATGTCAAGAATAGGTAGAACTCCAATCGTACTTCCCGCGGGAGTTACGTTTGAGAATAAGGATAACCTCGTCACAATAAGCGGACCTCTCGGAAAGTTGACTCAGAAGGTAGACAAGTCCATTGACGTCGTTATGGAGGACGGACACGTAGTGTGCAAGCGTCACTCCGACGACAAGGACCACCGCGCTCTTCACGGTTTGTACCGTGCGCTTATCCACAACATGGTAGTGGGCGTAACGAAGGGCTTTGAGAAATCCCTCATCGTCAGCGGTGTAGGTTACAAGGTGACACTCAACGGCAGCAACAAGATGACGCTCAACATCGGTTTCTCCCACCCCATCGAGGTGGTAGCTCCCGAGGGCATCACGTTTGCGCTTCCTCAGCCTCTTGAAATCGTCGTCAAGGGTATCGACCGTCAGCTCGTCGGTCAGACAGCCGCAACGATAAAGGCTTACAAGCCTGTGGAGCCGTATCACAACTACGGTATCCATTACAAGGATGAGGTCGTCATCAAGAAGGTCGGCAAGAGAGCCACGAAGTGATGAGTGAGGTGATACTATGATAACAAAGAAAGATAAAAATCAAGATAGAATTATCCGTCACGCAAGAGTCAGAAAGAAAGTCAGCGGCACTGCCGAAAGACCCCGTCTTAGCGTGTACAGAAGCACCAACCATATCTATGCTCAGATTATCGACGACGTAAAGGGCAACACGCTTTGCTCGGCATCTACGATGTCAAAGGAAGTTGCGGCTGAGATTGCAAAGGCGACAAAGTCGGAAGCGTCCAAAATCGTTGGCGCGGCCGTTGCGAAGAAGGCTTTGGCACTCGGCATCAAGCAAGTCGTATTTGACAGAGGCGGCTACCTCTACACAGGTAGAGTACAAGCCTTGGCGGACGGCGCAAGAGAAGCCGGTCTTGAGTTCTAAGGAGGAGTTATGGCAGACAATCGTGACAGAAGAAACGATAGAAACAGAGAAGAGAACGACGGCTTGACCGAAAAGCTCATTGACGTAAACCGCGTCACAAAGACGGTCAAGGGCGGCAGAAATATGCGTTTCTCCGCACTCGTTGTAGTCGGTGACGGCAACGGCAAGGTCGGTCTTGGTATGGGTAAGGCGGCTGAGGTCCCCGAAGCAATCAAGAAGGCTTCCCAACAGGCAAGACACAATATGCAGGCTATGTCTTTGAAGGGCAACACCATTCCTCACGCAACGACTGGCAAATTCGGACGCGGACAAGTGCTTCTGCTTCCTGCCGAAGAAGGTACCGGCGTTATCGCGGGTGGTGCAGTGCGTATGGTGCTTGAAGTTGCGGGCGTCAAGGATATCAGAACGAAGTCCCTCGGCTCTAACAACCCCATCAACAGCGCAAAGGCTACGATAGAGGGCTTGCGCAGTCTGCGTAATGCAGAGGAAATCGCACAGCTTCGCGGCGTCGAAGTCGTGGTTGACTAAGGAGGAAAGAAGTATGGAAAAGACCATAAAAGTAACTCTTGTCAGAAGCGCGTACGGTATTCTCAAAAACCAAAAAGCTAACCTCGAAGCATTGGGCTTGCACAAGATTGGTCAAGCAAAGACCTTCGTTGACAACGCTTGCCTTAGAGGTAAACTTGCAAAGGTTTCTCACCTTGTCAAGGTAGAAGAAATCTGAGGAGGAATAGGACTATGAATATTCAAGATATCAAACCTGCAGATGGAGCAAAAACCGCATCCAAGAGAGTTGGTCGCGGCATAGGCTCGGGTACGGGCAAGACATCCACTCGCGGTCACAAGGGTCAATGGGCAAGAAGCGGCGGCGGCGTACGTCCCAACTTCGAAGGCGGACAGATGCCGATGACGAGAAGACTTCCGAAGGTCGGTTTCAACAATAAGAGATTCGCTCATGAGTACAGTGCAGTGAATGTCGAGGTGTTCAACAGATTCGAGGACGGTGAAGTTGTTGATATCAACAAGCTCATTGACGCAAACATCGTCAAAAAGGCAGAAAGCTACGGTCTTAAAGTTATGGGTGACGGCGTACTTGAAAAGAAGCTTACCATAAAGGCTAACAAATTCACCGCATCTGCAATTCAAAAAATCGAAAAGGCAGGCGGCACAGCAGAGGTGCTCTAATGTTTGAAACGCTCAAAAATGCATTCAAGTCGAAAGATATCAGAATGAAGATTTTCTTCACTCTGGCTCTTATCCTTGTATATCGTATAGGATGCTACATTCCACTTCCGACACTGACGCCTAACGCGATTGAAAGTTGGTTTACAAGTGGCGGCGACTTCTTTGGCGTGTTGTCGGTTATAACCGGTGGCGCTATGTCAAACGCGACGTTGTTCTCGCTTGGTATATTGCCGTTCATCAACTCGTTCATTATCATGCAGCTCCTCACCTTGGTTATCAAACCTCTTGAAAGACTTTCAAAAGAGGGTGAGGAAGGCAGAAAGAAGATTACGCAGATTACGAGAATCGTAGCAATACTTCTTGCAATTATTCAAGCTGTCGGTATCGTCGTTATGTTGAACAACAGCGGCGCAATCAACAAGATTTTCGACTATGAACAGGCTTCGGATTCCGCGCCTATTCTCACGATGGCAATTACAATCGTTATGCTCGTCGGCGGTAGCACGATGGTCATGTGGCTGAGTGAAAGGATTACCGAGTACGGTATCGGCAACGGTACGTCAATCATCATCTTCATAGGTATTCTTGCAACGGCAGGCACGAGCGTCGCAAAGGCTATCAAAGTTATGACGGCTCAAACGGCTAACTGGGTGTACGTGTGGAACTTGCTTGGATATATCCTCGTCGTCGTTGCAATACTCTTCTTCATCGTATTTATTGATAATTCGGAAAGAAGAATTGCGGTTCAGTACTCTAAGCAAATCAAGGGCAACAAGATGTACGGCGGTCAGACGACGTATATTCCGATTCGCGTGAACGGCAGCGGCGTTATGCCAATCATCTTCGCTTCGTCCTTGCTTATGTTTCCGCAGATGATAATTCAACTGTTTTTCAGTACGACTCCTGCGGCGGCATGGTATGCAAAATATATGGGTTCTGGTACTGCTGTGTATTACGTATTGCTTGCACTCCTCATCTTGGGCTTCTCGTATTTCTATGCGCAGATTCAGTTCAACCCCGAGGACGTATCCAAGAACATTCAGCAGTACGGCGGATTTATCCCCGGTATAAGAGCAGGTAAACCGACAAGCGAATTCCTGCGCAAGATTAACAACCGTATCACGTTGTTCGGCGCAGTGTTCCTGATGATAATTGCACTCATACCTACGTTCATATTCAATGCACTATCCGGACAGTACTCTGGTTATGACCTCGGTCTTGCAAACTCCTTCTCGGCAACGGGACTTCTGATTGTCGTGTCGGTTGCATTGGAGCTGAACAAGCAGTTGGAATCACAGATAATGATGAAGCACTACAAGGGCTTCCTCAAATAAGCAAAAAGCGACATATTTTGCCCCTAAGGCTCAAATCGGTCTTTCAATCGGTTGCCTTTCGGGCAAATATCTGCTAAAATTAAAAAATATGAAAAACGTAATTCTTTTGGGCGCTCCCGGCGCAGGAAAAGGCACGCAAGCGGCATTGATATGTGAGGAATATAACGTTCCCCACATTTCCACTGGTGATATTCTCAGACGCAACATCAAAGAGGGAACTCCACTTGGTGTGAAGGCAAAGGAGTATATCGACGCAGGCGCGCTCGTTCCCGACGAAGTCGTTATCGGCTTGGTTGAGGACAGACTCGCTAAGGCGGACTGCAAGAACGGCTACGTGCTTGACGGTTTCCCCCGTACGATTGCACAGGCGGAGGCACTTGACAGAGTCGCAAGCATAGATATGGCAATCAACATCGACGTGCCGTTTGAGATGATTGTTTCAAGACTTGGCGGAAGAAGAGTTTGCAAGTGCGGCGCAACTTATCACGTTTCGACGTTGAACGATGAAACGAAGTGTAAGGCGTGCGGCGACGAGCTTTTCATTCGTGACGACGATAAGCCCGAAACCGTTCAGAACAGACTCAGGGTTTATCAGGAGCAGACAGAACCGCTCATCAGCTATTATCGCAATCAGGGTAAGCTCGTTGACGTGCCTGCAACCGGAACGATTGAAGAGATATTTGCAGACGTCAAAAAGGTACTTCAATGATAACTCTCAAAAGCCCTGCCGAGATTGAGTGTATGCGTAAATCGGGTGCAATCCTCAGAGATTGCCTTCTCTTCCTCGAAGAGAGAGTAAAGCCCGGTGTATCCACAAAAAGGCTTGACGAGTTTGCTCACGACTATATAATAAGGCACGACTGTAAGCCGTCATTCCTCGGATATGGCGGTTTCCCCGGCACGATATGTGCATCTGTTGACGACGTGGTAGTACACGGCTTCCCATCAGATAAACGACTTCAAGAAGGACAGATACTCAGCATCGATTGCGGACTCATTTATAAGGGTTGGCAAGCGGACGCGGCGAGGACGGTACTCGTAGGCGAGGTCAGCGAGGAGAAGAAGCTGCTCGTAGAAACTACGAGAGAAAGCTTTTTCAAGGGCGTTGAGCAATTTAAGGTCGGTAACAGATTAGGCGATATATCCCACGCCGTACAGGAGCATTGTGAAGCTCGCGGCTACGGAATCGTGAGAAGTATGGTCGGACACGGTATCGGCAGAGAGATGCACGAGGACCCGCCCGTACCAAACTACGGCAAAGCGGGACACGGCGTAAAGCTTGAAGTCGGACTCGTGCTTGCGATAGAGCCTATGGTGAACTTAGGCACGTGGCAGACGGTAGAGCAGGGTTGGAGCTGTAAGACGAAGGACGGAAAGCCATCCGCTCACTATGAAAACACGGTTGCGCTCACCGAACACGGCGCGGAAATATTGACTTTATAACCGCGCGATATTGCGGAGTGTGCGAGGACTTGTATGGAGCTTGGTCAGATAGTATTCTCAAAGGCAGGACGTGACAGCGGTAAGTATTACGCCGTAGTCGAGCTTGTCGGAGAGGATAGAGTAAAGATAGCGGACGGCAGTACAAGGCGCATAAAGAAAGCAAAGTTGAAAAATATAAAGCATCTGCAATCAAACGGCGACGTGCTTGCCAAGATTGCGGAAAAACTCAAAAACGGAACGCAGGTGTTCGACGCAGAGCTATTCAGCGCACTCCGTTTTTACAACGACAATAAAGAATAAGGAAGGTTCTATGTCAAAGGAAGACGTAATCGAAACCGAAGGCAAAGTGGTTGAAGTTTTGCCGAAAACTCAGTTCAGAGTTGTGCTTAACAACGGTCATGAGATATTGGCGTATCTCGGCGGAAAGCTACGTATAAACAACATCAGAATCTTAGAGGGCGACAAGGTCAAGATTGAAATGTCGCCATACGACCTGACAAAGGGCAGAATTATCTACCGCAATAAATAAGGTCAACAAAAAATAAGGACTTATTGGAGGTTCACTATGAAAGTCAGACCCAGTGTAAAGCCTATGTGCGACAAATGCAAGGTTATCAAAAGAAACGGCAGAGTTATGGTTATCTGCTCAAAGTATCCCAATCACAAACAACGTCAAGGCTGATAACAGCCTTTTCGCGCTTTGAGGCGTTAGCGTTTCAAGGCTAATGGGGGTCCCCGCAAACGTCCCTGTTTGTAGAGAAATTTGTGGGGTAAAATAGGAAATATGCGTAGGGCGGCTGGTTGCTACATTCCAAACATACGGCAACTACCTATGCGTGGCATATAGATAAATATATTTTTATACTTAATCGGAGGTAGAAAATGGCAAGAATCGCCGGCGTGGACCTTCCACGCGACAAGAGAGTTGAATACGGTTTGACCTATATCTACGGTATCGGTCTTCCGACATCTCAGAAAATCCTGCAAACCACCGGCATCAATCCCGACACGAGAGTCAAGGATTTGACGGAGGAACAGGTTAGTCTTATTCGTGACTACATCGAAAAAAATCTGCACGTCGAAGGTGACCTCAAACGTGAGGTCGGTCTTAACATCAAAAGACTTATGGAAATCGGCTGCTATCGCGGAGTGCGCCACAGAAAGGGTCTTCCCGTACGTGGTCAAAGCACAAAACAGAACGCTCGTACGAGAAAGGGTCCGAAGCGTACTGTAAGCCGTAAGAAATAAGGAGGCGCGATTATGGCAGGTATTGCAAGAAAAGCGATAAAGAAAAGAAAGGATATAAAGCGCGTTGAGAGAGGTCAGGTACACATTCACGCTTCTTTCAACAACACTATCGTCACAATCACCGATATGAACGGTAACGCAGTGTCTTGGTCTTCCGCAGGTAAGTTGAAGCTCCGCGGTAGCCGTAAGTCCACTCCGTTCGCGGCACAAATGGTGAGCGAGGACGCAGCAAAGCTTGCTTACGAGCAGGGTATGAGAACGGTTGAAGTTTACGTCAAGGGTCCCGGTCAAGGCAGAGAGTCTGCTGTCCGCGCACTCGGTAACGTCGGTTTGGAAGTCACGCTCATTCAGGACGTGTCCCCCATTCCTCACAACGGCTGCCGTCCGCCTAAGGCGAGAAGACTGTAAGAGGAGGAGAAAGAGATTATGGCTAAGTATACAGGACCCGATTGCCGTCTTTGCAGACGCGAGGGTTGCAAACTTTATTTGAAGGGAGCAAAGTGCAACAGCGAGAAATGCACGCTTAACAGAAAGTATGCCGCTCCGGGAGACCACGGTAAGGGCAGAAAGAAGAACAGCGGCTACTCCATTCAGTTGCGTGAAAAGCAAAAGACCAAGCGCTACTATGGCGTGACGGAAAAGCAATTCAAGATGTACTATGACAGAGCGTCTGAAATGCGCGGCGTCACGGGTGAAAATATGCTCGTACTTATCGAAAGACGTCTTGACAACGTTGTTTACCGTCTTGGTCTTGGCACGTCAAGAGCTATGGCTCGCCAGATTGTCAACCACGGTCATATCACGGTCAACGGCAAGTTGGTAAACATTCCTTCTTACCTCGTGAAAGCGGGCGACGTGATTTCCGTCAAGGAGAGCAAGAGAGATAGCGAGCTTTGGACTGCTGTTAAGGAAACGAAAAACCTCAGCATCGTCAAGTGGCTGTCATTTGACAACACCACGCTTACTGGCTCGGTCGTATCGCTTCCCGAAAGAGCGGACATCACCGACGTTGATATCAAAGAGCATCTCATCATCGAGTTGTACTCGAAATAATCTGATGGAGGATTACGGTAATGATGGAGATAAAAAGTCCGAAGATAACATTCGAGGAGAACGAAAGCAAAAATTATGCCAAATTTGTCGTAGAGCCGCTTGAACGCGGTTTCGGTACGACCATTGGAAACAGCTTGCGTCGTATTCTTCTCTCTGCACTTCCGGGTGCGGCGGCAGTCGGCATCAAGATTGCAGGAGTAGAACATGAGTTCTCCACCATCAAGGGCGTAAAAGAGGAAGTGACTGAAATCATCCTCAACCTCAAAACTGTCAGATTTAAGGCTGTAAGCAGCTTGGAGAAGGCAAGCAAGCAACAATGCCGTTTGCACGCAGAGGGCGTTGGCGTTGTGACTGCCGGCGACATCGAGTGCGCAGTCGGTATTGAGGTTATGAACCCCGACCAAGTTATCTGCACTCTTGACGAGGGCGCAGTGATTGATATGTCAATTTACGTCAAGTGCGGAAGAGGCTACGTGCCTGCCGCTCGCAACAAGGAAGTGCTTGAACCAATCGGCTACATTCCGATTGACTCAATCTACACTCCCGTTGTGAAAGTGAACTACGCTGTTGAAAGCACCCGTGTTGAGCAGAGCATCGACTTTGACAAGCTCACGCTTGAAGTGACAACCGACGGTACGACTTCCGCAAAGGAAATCACCTCGCTTGCCGCAAAGATTTTGAACGACCATGCAAAGCTCTTCGTTGACCTCGTTGAGAATATGGCTGAAAAGGCAATTCTCGTCGAGCCGCAAGCGGATAGCAAGATTAAAGTGCTTGAAATGTCTGTTGAGGACTTGGATTTGTCCGTTCGCTCGTACAACTGCTTGAAGCGCGCGAACATTCACACTGTGGATGACCTCACAAGACGCACCGAGGACGATATGCTTAAAGTCAGAAACCTCGGTAAGAAGTCGCTCGAAGAAGTCGTCAAGAAACTTGAAGACCTCGGCTTGGGCTTGAAAACGCAAGAGGACTAAGGAGGATAATATGCCGAAAAAATTAGGAAAACGCACTGACCAAAGATTGGCTTTGCTCAAAAATCAGGTTTCTGAATTGCTGTGGTACGGTGAGATTAAGACCACCGTTGACCGCGCTAAGGCAGTCAGAAGTCTTGCAGAGAAATATATCACTATCGCTATGAGAGCGTACAAGGATGACGTTAAGGTTACAAAGACCGTCACCACCACGAACGCAAAGGGCGTCAAGTCCCAGTCCGAAGTCGAGTTCACCAACGACGGACCGAAGAAGCTTGCCGCTCGTCGTAGACTCATGGCAGAGCTTGTAGACCTTCAAGAGGTGAAGGATGAGAAGGAGTCCAAAGCAGCATTCAGAGCGCGCATTAAGGACACCAAGCACCCCCTCATCGAGAAGATGTTCAAGGAGTACGCACCCAAGTACGACGCTCGTAAGGAGCAACTCGGTCAGGGTGGCGGATACACGAAGATTTTGAAGACGGGTACTCGTCGTGGTGATGCGGCGGAAACCTGCATTCTTAAACTCATCTAAAATCGCGCTATTGAGCGCATAACATTGTCAGTGCCGTTTGTTTGTCAAGTCATGTACGAAG
>CAMWIB010000012.1 GCA_947174215.1 uncultured Clostridia bacterium | reverse complement strand
AGATAACGCTTGCCGAATATGGGATTGAAATAGAATTTCATAAAGCTCTTTGGAAGGGGCGCAATATCGAGAGGTTCGAGCGCAGGACAAATAAGCCCGACCGCACTCGGCGCTACGCACGGCGTAACTTCAAATTTCTTTTGCAACTCTACGCTTGCCGCTACGTTTGCAATCAGCGCGGCGATATGCCCTCCCGCACTGTCACCAACAAGGAAGAAATTGCGCATATCAAGTCCGTATTCCTCGGCGTGCGCATTTACAAATTCCATTGCGGCGCAAACGTCTTTTATCTGCGTGAATATATCCCCTTCGGGCGCAACGCGATAGCTCACGTCCACAACCGCAAAGCCCTCTCTTACAAGCGAACGGCAGAAATAGGAATTGAGTTCCTTATCCCCATAGTACCAACCGCCGCCGTGGATATCTAATATGACGGGCAACTCTTCATTATTGCCACGCGGACGGTATACGTTGAGCGTATGTAGCTTGTGTCCGTCACCCATATAGTCTACGTCAATCACCGCTTCGTCGAAATCAGGCACAGCCTGCCCCGCTATACGCTTCTCATCTCCACTCTTCACCACCGAATTCCAAAACCAGTTTACAAGCCTATTCACCTTCATATACTCACTCCGCCTCTATGCGTAAATCTAATCAACATAAGCATTATCTACTTCTGCTCCGTTTATCTTATCAAAAAACTCTGCCAAGTTCAATATGATTGACTGATAATTGGAATACCTTTTTACAATATAGATAAATACAAATAGGTAAACTTAATTGTAAACTTACTTAAAACTATGTATCTGAAAAATACCCTGTAAAGCTTATTTAATCTTTTGACAAATTTTCTGAGATTTTCAAAACAATGTTTTTATTCTCTTTACTTAAACTTCTGAAATTAGCGAGCAACTTCTCTTCTGTCGCATTAGAATAAATATTCGTTCTAAATTGTTCGTTCCTTTCAGCAAGATAGTCTATTGAACAATCAAAAAAGTCTGCTATTTTTATCAACGAAGCGAAGTCTGGCAGTCTTTCAAGCTTAGTCCACCCCACAACGGTAGTATACGGAATGCCGCACTGTTCGGCGAATTGTTTTCTGTTAAGATTATGCTCATCTAACAACTCATTAAAGATATCAACAAACATTCCAGTATCCCCTATCCTATTCGCTTGATTTCAATTTAATATTATCAAAAAAATCTTTTTAGATACTTGACACACCTTAATAGGTATAAATATAATTAAAATATCTAATTAGGTATTTCAAAAAACATATAGGTATTTTATGAAATACAAAGGAGAACTTATGAACAAATCACTCAAACAGCATTTGCGCTTTATATCGCTTTGCATTGTTGTCGTACTGCTTGTCACGTGTTTTGCTACACTTTTAGTAGCTTGCGGCGATACGGACAACAACAATACAAATAACAGCACCTCAACAGGTGATGACAACTCTACTACTGGTGATGATAACACTACGACAGGTGTGAGCAACAATTCAACCGGTGACAATGATACTACTGGTGGCGGGAACAGTTCTACCGGCAATGATAACACTCAAACCGGTGGGAACGACACCACCGGTAACAACAATCCAACAGGCGATAATAATACTACGGGCGGAGGAAACAGTTCGACTGGCGATGAAAATAATTCATCTGATGACAACAACCAAAATGGCGTTGATTTGGCATTGATTAGCAATATAATTGAACGCTATATTGGGTATATCACAGAAAACAAGCTTGAAGAATTATTCTTTTCGGCAGAAGTATTAAATTCAAATGGAAATTACTATCAAGATTATAAAGAACATTACGGTGAAGGCGTCTATTTGCATTGCACGTTAGAAAACTGTGAGGTTCTCATATACGATAACGAAACACATTCAGCAAATGCGTTAGGACTTTTGAAAAACAACTCTAACCAAGAAGATAATATCTCTCAAACTAAGAATGTTGTCGTTATAGAAACCAAACAAGGTGCGTATGACAAAATAATGTCTTCAACTCAATCAAACGACTTCAATACTTCTAAAACATATGAATTCGCAAAAAGCACGTTGAAGTCTATTTTGAAAGAAAACAAATACGACTTTTTTAGTTTCTACATATCATATTATAACCAAACCAATTCTGAATTTTATCTTTTGCTCAACCCGCTTGTAGGTCACTATGACGACACCTATCAATGCTCCACATATTTCGAAGAAGAATACGTTAAAGAATATACGGCACAAATTGGAACTGAATATACTGATGACAGCTACGTTAAATTAGAAGACAATTTATACTATGCTCATCTTCGCAACAAATCGGGATTTAGATTTGAGGAAAAAGACGATTCGTATATTCTAACTCACTATTACTACGACACCGCCGAAGGGGCAAATGCGGTAATTCCACGCGAGAATAACGGCAAACCCGTAACAGGCATTGACTTTGAAGCGTTTACCTCCTGCAATGGGCTGACTGCAATAACAATCCCCAACAGTGTGACATATATTGGCGGTTCAGCATTTGAGAATTGCAAAAACCTCACAAGCATAACGTTCCAAGGCACAATGGCACAGTGGAATGAAATTAAAAAAGGTTATAGCTGGAATGAACATACGGGCAACTACGTTGTTCACTGCACGGACGGCGATTTAGATAAAAACGGCAACCAGATATAGCACACTAAATAAACCATATAAAAACGGCACACAGGTGCCGTTTTTGTATGTAAATATAATTCCCGAATTTATTTGACTCGCCAATAACCGCTTTTATCCGAACCTACTCGTTCAATAAAACCGCTATCTTTAAGCTTTTTCAAACGGCGCTTTGCAGTGGCAATACCTATATTCAGTTTTTGTGAAATCTCCATAGCTGTAATACGTGGATTTGAAACTATCAAAGCTAATAGCGAAGCATTTGCAGTATCACTATCATCATTTACAGTATCATTTTTCAAATTTACAGTATCACTTACTGATAGATATAGCCAAATTGTAAAGCTGTTCATCAAATTCCTTAGGAATGCGAAGCGCTTCAAGAACTGTGGTGTCATAAATATCGCCGCCGCGAACGCCGACTACTCTACCGGACTGTCCGCACTCGATGAGGTCAACTGCGCGCTGTGCCATACGTGCGGCAAGTACGCGGTCCGCCATAGTCGGGATACCGCCGCGTTGCATATACCCAAGCGCCATATGCGTAACCTTGCGGTTGGTGGTTGCGGCAACCTTTTCTATAAGCTCGTCTTTAAGCTCGTTCTTACCCTCTGCAAGCAAGATTATCGTTGAGGTCTTTCCCTTGTCGAAGCCGCGCTTTACGCTCTGAGCAATTCCGTCCACGTCAACGGGAGCTTCGGGAACAATGACATACTCCGCGCCGCCTGCGACAGCCGAGTTGAGTGCGATATTGCCGCTCATTCTGCCCATAACTTCAAGAATCATAATTCTATCGTGAGAGGTTATGGTATCTCTGAGTTTAAGTATAGCGTCGATGACTGTGTTGCACGCCGTGTCGTAACCGATTGTGGAGTCGGTATATCCCATATCGTTGTCAATCGTACCGGGAACGCCAATGACGTTCAGCTCGCTGTTTTGATGCAAGTCCTCAACACCGCGGAAAGAGCCGTCGCCGCCGATGACGATGAGGTTGTCTATGCCACGTTTAAGGAGGTTGTCCGCCGCTTTGAGCATAACGTCCTTTTCCTTAAATTCAAGGCAACGCGCCGAACGCAGAATCGTGCCGCCCGCGTGAACGCTGTTTGACACCGAGCTATAATCCATAGGAATGATTTCGTCGTTCACCATACCCTTGTAGCCGTGCTTTATACCGTACATTTCAAAGCCTCTTGTGAGTCCGTAGCGTACGACGGTACGGATGCAGGCGTTCATACCCGAAGCGTCGCCGCCGCTTGTAAGTACTGCAAGTTTTTTGCTGGAAGCCTTCTTTGCCATATTATAATCTCCTTTCAAAACTTCATCTTTATAATACACTTGCCGCCCGCGATTTGCAAGGGGTAAGTTTATATCTCGTCACTTTTTGACGTATTTCACCCTATCGTCGCCGAGCAAATCGCTAAGTCTTGCAAGTAGCTCCTCACATATGCGTACGCCGTTTGGGAACTGCCCGAGCTTTGGTCTACCCTCGTAGGTTATCTGCGCACGGCACGGGGTTGCGCCGACGTACATTTTGAGGACGTCCTCAACCGTATCGCGCTCCGCCGCACTGTTGACAAGCACGTACAGCACTCCGTCACTCGCGCTCGCCGTAACCTGCGACGTAACCGCCGCCGTAGCCGCATTGCCATTCTGCCACAGCTCTACGTGGTCTATTGTCACCTTCGGCTCGCTCTCGTCACGCAAATCGAGTCTGCCCGAAACCTTGATAGGCGCGTCCGCACTAATCAAATCCGCATACCTGTCATTCGCCCGTGCGAACATTGTAAACGCGATAGAACCCGACCTATCCTCCAAAAGTCCCGCCGCAAACTTCGTCTGTTGCTTGGTGTTCTTTACCTCGAACGAAGATACGATACAGCCAAACTTGACCTGCTTGTTTGCAAGCGACTCGTCTATGACGATATTCTCGTTTCCGTCCTCGTCCGTACGTTCAATGTACAGGCTTGCGGTGTCGAAGTTGAATTCGCCCTGCCTCTCCTTGTAGTCGTCAAGGGGATGACCTGAAATGTACATTCCAAGCACCTCTTTTTCAAAGGACAGCTTTTGAAGCTTTGGATATTCGGCAATCTCGTTGTACACGTCATTATATTCAACGACGTCCTCAAACATATCGTCGAACAATGAAAGCTGAGTTGACATTCTGCTCTTTTTCAAACGCACGACGTCGTCCATAATGCGCTCGTACGAGGCGATAAGCGTGGAGCGAGTTTTCCCAAAGCAATCAAGTGCGCCGCCCTTAATCAAGCTCTCCAACATACGCTTATTGAGCTGTTCAGAGCAACGGTCGAGCAAGTCGCGCAAATTCTTGAACGGTCCGTTCGCGTCGCGCTCCGCAAGGATATATTCAACCGCCGCTTCGCCAACGTTCTTTATGCCGTGCAAACCGTAACGCACGTTTTTACCCTCGATAGAGAACAGCTTGCGCGAATGGTTGATATCAGGCGGAAGTATCTTTACGCCCGTGCGCTTCAAATAGTTCATATAGTGCTTGACTTCGTCCGCGTTGGTGATACGGTTGTTGACGACAGCCACGATGAAGTGCGTCGGATAATAGCATTTGAGATACGCCGTCTGATACGTCAGGAAGGTGTACGCCGCCGCGTGCGACTTGTTGAACGCGTACGCCGCAAACTTCATAATCTGGTCGAAGAGGTGGTTTGCAACCTCTTCGTCAACGCCGTTTGCAACCGCGCCTACGTTTTCCTTTTTGGTAGCGTCGCCTTTAAGCACTCCGCCGTAGAGGAACACTTTTCTCGCCGCTTCGAGAACGTCGGCCTTTTTCTTTGACATAGCGCGGCGCATAATGTCCGCTCCGCCGAAGGAAAAGCCCGCCATCTTCTGCGCAATCTGCATAACCTGCTCCTGATACACGATACAGCCGTACGTGTTTCCAAGCACCTCTTGCAGAATCGGGTGCGCGTATTCCACTTTATCGGGGTGCTTCTTGCCCTCGATAAAGTCGTCGATAAACTGCATAGGACCCGGTCGATAAAGGGATATACCTGCAATTACGTCTTCAAGGCAGTCGGGTTGAAGCCTTGACATAAACTTTTTCATACCGCCAGATTCGAGCTGGAACACCGCCTCGCAGTCACCAGAAGCGATAAGCTCGTACACCTTCGGGTCCTCGTAGCCGAGCTTATCGAAATCAAGCTCTATTCCCTTATCCTGCTTGATAAGCTTCAACGCCTCGTCGATATCCGTAAGAGTTTTGAGTCCGAGGAAGTCCATTTTGAGAAGTCCTACGTCCTCGATAATATTTTTATCGAACTGTGTTGTGATAAACGGACCGTTGCGGGATAACGCGCAGTAATTCTCAACCGCGTCGCGGCATATGACGACGCCCGCGGCGTGCATAGATGTCTGCCTCGGCATACCCTCCAACTTCATTGCCGCGTCAATGACTTCTCTTGCCTGCATATTCTCATCGTACAGCTTTTTGAAGTCCGCACTGTACATCTCGCATTCGGGAGTAAGCACCTGCGACAAAAGCGCCTTGCCAACTGGGATACTCTTCACCCACGCCGCCGCGTCCTGATAAGGAATATCCATAACGCGCGCCACGTCCTTGACGACAGCCTTTGCACTCATCGTAGAATAAGCAATAATCTGCGTAACGCATTCCTTTCCGTACTTTTCAACGCAGTAGTCTATAACCTCCTGACGGCGCACGAAGCAGAAGTCTATATCGAAGTCGGGCATACTTACACGCTCTTTCGAGAGGAATCTTTCAAAAAGAAGCTGATATCTGAGCGGGTCTATATCGGTTATACCCGTGGTGTATGCGACGAGGCTTCCGCAACCGCTACCACGGCCGGGGCCTACGGGAATACCCATTTTCTTTGCGGCGTTTACGTAGTCCCATACGATGAGGAAGTAGCCGTCGTAGCCGCACTCGTGTATAACTCTAAGCTCGTATTCAAGCCTGTCTTTCATATCTTGGGTGACCTCGGAATATCTCCTTTCAAGACCCTTCCACGCGAGGTCGCGCAAATACTGCGCCTCGTCCCTGTCGCCCATCTCCTCGTTGGTATATCTCGGAATGACAGGCGGACGTTTAAGCACGAAAAAGTCCTCTATCTTATCCGCTATTTCACGCGTAGTCGTGATAGCCTCGGGACACCAATCGAACAGCGCCGCCATTTCGTCACCCGTTTTAAGATAGAATTCGTCGTTTGAAAAACGCGGTGATTTTTCGTCCTTCTCGTCGGATTTTCTGCAACCGAGAGTGATACACATCATCGTATCCTGCAAATCCGCGTCCTCACGATTGATATAGTGGACGTCGTTCGTCGCTACGATTTTTACGCCAATCTCTCTTGCAATACGTACGAGTTGATTGTTTACAATCTTATCCTCGTCAAGTCCGTGGTCCTGTATCTCGATATAAAAATCACCCTCGTCAAACATATCGCGCATACGTATGGCGTATTCCTTAGCCTCGTCATACTTGCCGTGAAGTATCAGTCTTGGGATTTTACCCGCAAGACACGCCGACAGACAGATGAGTCCCTCGCTGTACTGTGCGATATGTTCAAGGTCAATACGCGGCTTCTGATAAAAGCCGTCCACGAACGCCATTGACGACAGCTTCATAAGGTTTTCGTAGCCCTTCTGATTTTTGGCAAGCAAGATAAGGTGATAGCGTTGTTTAAGCACCTCGGGCGTTTTTGAGTACATATCGTCCGCAACGTAAAACTCTTCGCCTACAATCGGCTTTATTCCGTCCTCGCGCAACGTCTGAACGAAGGTATACACGCCGTACATATTGCCGTGGTCGGTGATTGCAACCGCGTTCATACCGCGCTCTTTTAGCGCATTGCTGAGCGGGTGCAGCTTTTTAGCCTTGTTCGGCTCGTTAGGATTCAAAACGGGCTGTATTATACGCACCGCTCCGTCGAGCAAGCTGTATTCAGTGTGTAAATGAAGGTGAACGAAATCTGTCATATTATCCTCTTAGGGCAAAGCCCACTTCGTCTATTGGTGTCATCGCGCGATTTGAATTCGTTTGTATTCTCAAAATCGCGGTTTTATCTAATAATTTAGTTATCTACATTGCGTTGTCGTATTATATTGCGTTTTACCGTCGTCTTGATAAAACCTTATCAGTCGTCCTGATACGCGAGCTGTTCAAGCTTTTTAAGTCTGTGATGCAGACAGCTCTTCGTGATATTTAGAATATCCGCAAGCTCCTGCATAGAAGCCTCTGGATGGTCTATCCTCGCCTCCGCCGTATTTCTTAGCGTTATAGGCAACGAGTCGTACGTATCACGGTTTTTCAGCTTTGCAATTGCAATCACGAGTCTGCTTGAAGCGGCGTAGGTCTTGTCTATATTTGCCGCCTCGCATATCGCGGCGCGGTTCAACTCGTTTGCGGTTTCGCGCTCGGTTATTATACTTTGAAGCTCACTTGCGCTGTCGCTAAGCCCAAGCAGACAAAGTATATTCAATATCTCGTCCTTGTCCTTGACGTATATCAGCTTTCCGCCGTTTCTGTCGCTCATACGGGTTCTTATATGCAAATCGCTGAGTAGCTCCATAACGCCGTCCGCGTGTTCCTCGTCGGATAACTGCAACTCGAAATGGTAGCCCTGCTTCTTCTCCTCGTCCTCGCTTTTTGTAGGAACGTAAGTACTTCCGCACCCAAGGTACAGTCCCTTGAAATACGCTTTCATACAGCACTCTTTTCTGAGAAGCTGTTGCGGGAGTCCGCGCGTAAAGTTGATAAAGCCTTCGTCGGTTACGCCGATAAGCTCGAAGTCGGTAAGAGCCTGCATTGCAAAGCCGTGCGCCACCGTCACCTTGTACGGTCTTTTCTCGTTTTCGTCAGACTGTTCCGTAACGGTGCATTCCGTCGGATAAACCTTCTTAAAGAGATTAGCTACGCTGTTTGCGGTTTCAATGCTGTCAAGATGCACACTCAAAACCTGACGTCTGCCCGTCCCTTCAAGCGCACCGCATACCTTCGTGAGCGCGGATAGGAACGCAAGCGTACAGCAACCGTCCTTTGGCAGTACGGTAAGCAATTCTTTGCGCGTATATTCCTTAAACGTTCCCATTCGTCCAGCTCCTCTTATCCTTGAATACGGGCAGTCTGCCATCTATGCCGTACACTCTGTCTATCGGCACGGAATACTTTTCAATAAACTCCTCAATCGCCTTAAACTTGCCAGTTCTTTTAGTATCGTGAGCGTCGCTTCCGACTATAAACTTCACGCCGCTTTTTATAATCTCGTCTATTCCGCCTTCAAGCGTGTCAAGGTGTTTGGCGTTAAGCTCTATATACACGTCGTGCCGCGCGGCGCACTCGCATACTGCGGCAAAGTCTATGGGCGCACGGTGTCCTATATGCGCAAGCATGTCAATCGGATAGCTTTCCATAACCGCAATATACGCCTCGGTATTCTGATATACAATCTTCTCCTTAGCGGCGCGGCTTCCAAAGCCGTTCACCCTTATCCACTTTTTATCCTCGCCCGCGAACCTCGGTGAAATATATCTGTGGAAGCCCGCGATAAGTATATCACACTTGCGTATCACCGCTTGCGGTACGTCCAGCCTGTGTCCTACGATATTTCCTTCTATTCCCTGCAAAACCCTTACGCCGTTTACGCACTGAGGAATTTCCATGCTCTGCTCTATACTCTGCCCGACTGCTTCCGCATTTTGCCCTAAGCTCTCATTCAGCTCGGATATCAGTTTTTTTTGTGCATCGAATTTCTTCGCCGTCATATGGCATAGCATAGTCGCAAAGGAATGGTCGGCAATGGCAATCTCGCAAAGTCCTCTTTTCTTTGCCATAGCAACGTGGCGCGCAACACTTGTGCGCCCATCGCTCGCAAACGTATGAAGATGATAATCCCCCACACTTCGCACACTTCGTGTGTCTGATTCTGCTAATTTCCTTTTCAAATTATTATCCTCGTATATCCGATTCTGTCAATTCCCATTTCAAGCTGCTATGCAACGGCATCACCACAATTTGCACGTCATTTCAAGTACACAAATTCTCTTCTTAGCATTATACCAAATTTTGCGTATACCTCTTTCTCGCACAGCTTCACGAGCGACATAAAATCGTTAGCCGTTCCGCCGCCTGCGTTCACAATAAAGTTACCGTGCATTTCGGATATCATTGCGCCGCCCACGCGTACGCCTTTTAGTCCGCACTCTTCGATAAGCTTTCCGCTTGGAAGCTCACCGTTTGCAAAGACGCTTCCGCAGGACGGATATTTGGGTTGCTTAGCCGCCCTTATCGCCAAATACCTTTTGGACAACTCCACGGACTTATCATACTCCATTTCACGTCCCATAATGGTCGCACCCAGTATGATAGCGTTAACACCCTGCCTATATCCAAAGTCAAGCTTATCTCGGCTCACCGTTTCAACGGCAAAATCCGTCCAAATTCCGTTATCATCGCATTTATGACTTAATACGCGCACTTGTTTTATATAATCCGCGGTTTGCGCGTTGAACGCCCCCGCATTCATACGAACTGCGCCGCCAACCGTCGCGGGTACGCCGCTCAAAAACTCGAAGCCGCCCATACCGCATTCCTTTAATGCGGCTGTCACGTCGCATATACGCGCACCGCACTCGGCGTACACTCCATCGTCGCATACTCTTATTCCGTTCAACTGCTTGGTGCATAGTATAGGCACCTTGCAAAGTCCGTCCGCAAGTATCACGTTCGAGCCGCCGCCAAGGATAAAAGCCTTTATACCACGCCTTATAAATGCGGAATATATCTTTACAAACTCTTCTTCACTCTTCGGCGTGAATACGCACGCGCTCCCGCCGCCCTTGTAGGTTGTGAGTGCGTTTGCCGTCATAATTTGGCACTCTACACCGCACTCGCTTGCTACCTCTTGGCAAACGTCAATAATGTCATAATTGATAATGCCTATTTTATCATTTGAACAAGTATCGATTATGTCACGTGAGCAAGCATTCGATTTATTATTTTCTATATATTTCATATCTGACATAAAACTATTTTATGCAGACCGCAAGCCTTGTTATTATATAATAAATAAATTTATATTACAAGCCCATTACTCTTCATCATCGCCGTCATTTTTCGCCTGCGTAGCCGCGCCCAACTGTTCGAGGATATATTCCGCTTTGGCGAGTGAAATTCCGTCAAGCTCGGCAAGCTCCGCCGCCGTTTTATGCTTTATCTGCTCCACAGACCCGAAACGGCGTATGAGTGAGCTTGCGGTTTTCTCACCTACGCCCTTGATATTTTTGAGTGCGCTCTCGCTAAGATGCTTGCTTCTCAGCGACCTATGGAAGGTTATCGCAAAGCGGTGGGATTCATCTCTTACGCGTTGCAAAAGCTGTAACGCCACGCTATCCTTAGGCAGTATCACAGGCTCCGTCGGGTCGCTTCCGAGGAAAACCTCTTCTTCGCGCTTAGCAAGCGAGATTATCTCAATATCCTCTCTACCCGTCACTGCCTGCGCCTCTTTCGCGTACGCAAGCTGTCCCTTGCCTCCGTCTATGAGTAGCAAATCGGGAATACTTCCAAAGCTCTCGTCCTCGTCGTGAAGCTTGTTTAGTCTTCTCGTCAGCACCTCTTTCATACAGGCGAAATCGTTGTTGCCCTCAACCGTCTTAATCTTGAACTTGCGATAGTGTGCCTTCTTCGGCTGACCGCCCTCGAATACGACCATACTCGCAACCTTATCCGTACCAGAGATATGCGAGATATCGTAGCCCTCTATGCGGTTTGGCAAAGTTTTAAGTCCAAGTAACTCGGCAAGCTGTCTGACCGCGCCCACGGTACGAAGCTCCTTACGCTCGTCCTGCGTACCATGCTTGACCATAGCGTCGTACGCGTTGGAATGCGCAAGCTCCAAAAGCTGTTTACGTACACCCTGCTTTGGCTCTACCACGCGCACCGTATGCGGACAAAGCTTGCACATCGCCTCTTCAAGACTGAGCATATCCTCTACGCCGTCCGTCACTACCTCGTCGCAAAGCGGCGCATTGTTGACGTAATATTGATAAATGTACGATGCCAAATCCTCATCCGCCGCGCTTACGGTAAAGTTCTCACCGCCAACCAGCTTACCGCCGCGAACGACGAGCATATTTATAGCGGAGATTATGCCGTTCGACTCAAACGCGAATATATCGAGGTTGAAGTCCTTTGGCAACGCGCTTACCTGCTTACGCACGATTTTATCAAGCACCTGCAACTTATTGCGATAGTTCAGCGCAACCTCGAAATTCTCCTCGTCGGCAAATTTCCTCATCTTTTCATTGAGTACTCGCTCCACCTCGCGGTCGTTGCCTTTAAGGAAGTCTATCACCTTTTGTATCTCCGCCTTATACTCCTCACTGCTTATCTCTCCCGAGCAAGGCGCAAGACACCGTCCAAGGTGCTTATTAAGGCACGGGCGCGACGGCTTTGCCATATCGCGGTTGCAATCCCGTACGCAAAAGGCCGTATGAATAAGGTCGGTTATATCGCGTACGTTTACGGACTGCATATACGGTCCAAAATACTTCGCACCGTCGTTTTTCAGCCTTCTAACCACCTCAATTTTAGGAAAAGCCTGTTTCATATCCACTCTCAAAAACGGATACGCCTTGTCGTCTTTAAGAAGTATATTGTATCTCGGTGAATGCTTTTTTATAAGGTTGTTTTCAGTGACGAGCGCGTCCACCTCGCTCGCGCAAATGATATAGCGAAAATCGTCCACGTGTTCGAGCATAGCCATAACCTTTGCCGTACGGTTGGACAGGTTGAAAAAATACGACTTCAATCTGTTTTTCAGATTCTTCGCCTTTCCGACGTAAATAATCTCCCCCGCGGAGTCCAACATCATATACACCCCGGGGTTCGTCGGTACGTCTTTAAGTTTTGCCTTGAAATCAACCATACGTCTATTATAACCCAATCCCCGCCGAATAGTAAAGTCAAATATCTCCCGTAAGGAACAATAATGCCCTTACAATGCGCGCATACGCACACCGCATTTACAATACCTTTTAGATTTCTTTTTCAGATAGGTTTCGTATGCACGCATACCTCTTCTTTTGCGCATACGGCTGATTTTAGTTTTTCTATATCATTTTTGGTTGCGTGACCGCTCGTATGCAAATCTACTATCTCAATGCTCATATCCCTTATACCTTCTAAAAACCGTGACGTATTGACATCATGCTTATAGCCGTTCCACATAGAATATACGAGCGTCGAGCCTAACAGACAGATTTTTTTGTCGAGCTTTTCTATATATTCGAGCATAGACGGTCTTACAATCATCGTAAACGGATTGTCTGATTCGCAAATCTGATTGGTGCCTATTCTATTCTCTATTTCCGCAAACATATCGTATCGCTTGCCGCATAGCCTTCTCGGAGTAAACGCAAATACGTCGTCAAAAACGTCGGGGCGTGGAATGCTACCTCCTGCCGCATTCGCTACGAGCGCAGTGTAATTATCCTCATACAGCTTCCGTCCCGCCCGCTTACTCGCACGATATACGCTCACCAACCTATCAATATTTGTACCTGACTGCAATACGAATACCGGCTTTTTGTTCTTGCGCATAACTTCCACAAGCTTATCTTCAAGCTCGCGTTCGCTGATTGTTTCAACGTCGCGCCCTACGTTAGTCCCTTCGTATATGAGAGTATCAACGTTTTTAGGCAACTGTTTAAGCAAAGCGTCGCTTGACTTTCTGCCGTGAAAGCGAAAATCTCCCGTATACAGCAAGCTCTTTCCGCCCGCTTCGAACAAAAGCATATAGCTGTCAAATGCCGAATGGTCGCAGAGGTACGGCGTAATTAAGATATTTCCAACCTTAAAAGGCTTGCCGTTAATAAACGTAGCAACACTACTTGGCATCTGCTCGCCGTTATAATCGGACTCAGCGGATAATATATTTCTCGTACCTTTTCCCATATAGAATTTGCAGTCATTTTTGTATCTGATAAGCCCCGCGTGGTCGGTATGATAATGCGTCAGAATAACCGCGTCATACTCGGTAGCAATCACTTTTCTTTCAAGCTCGCTAAGTTTATCTCCGCCGTCAAGCGCTCTGCCGAAATCCACCAACAGTCGCGTATCTCCATAAGATATCTCTATGAGATTCCCTCCGATTGTATCTTTCCCTCTCAGTATTTCATATTTAAGCTCGCCTATCTCGCTCCTCTCGCGTGCTAAACGTTCCTCACTTCTTTGGCACTTATTGCACACGTAATGCTCGTCATACAGCAAATCATATTCCCCAATTTCAAAGCATTCTACCACATCGTCTATCGTAGACTGCGCTACGCACTTATCTGCAAATATACGGTGCTTTCTCGTGCTTAAATCATATATGACCCGTCCGCGAGGATATTTGTAGCAATCATCACCAAGCCCCTTTACCTCGTTATTCCAGACCTCAAAATGTGAGTACGGATAATTGATAAACCCATTAGAATCCCCATCCGTTGCTAAATATCTTTTGTTGAACTCCAACAGCAGTTGCCCCGAAATTTTGTCCGGAATCGCCCAGAATATTCCAACCTTTACCAATTCATTCTCCATATCATCCCTACTCCTTACATGGGCTACGGCTCGCGCCGCGCATTATATAAAGTAGAAACAAATTTGTCAATATGACAA
>CAMWIB010000011.1 GCA_947174215.1 uncultured Clostridia bacterium | reverse complement strand
TTGAAAAAGCCTTGACGGGGTTTGAGTTCCTTATTAAATTACACTACTCTCAAACGTAAAAATTTTTTGAAAAAGCCTTGACGGGGTTTGAGTTCCTTATTAAATTACACTACTCTCAAACTTCTTTGACTTTGCCGTCCTGCCGACCCGAGTTTGAGTTCCTTATTAAATTACACTACTCTCAAACCACGACTTGCCGTGTTGCGGAAATTACGATGTTTGAGTTCCTTATTAAATTACACTACTCTCAAACAAGCGGTCTACGTGAGAAAAGCTGATATGCGTTTGAGTTCCTTATTAAATTACACTACTCTCAAACCTAATAATATTGCTGTTCAAGAAGCTCGCAGTTTGAGTTCCTTATTAAATTACACTACTCTCAAACCCGAGGAGCAAGATAGTCTTACTTTGTCCAGTTTGAGTTCCTTATTAAATTACACTACTCTCAAACAACCCTGCTTTGATGATTAGTAATGGCGGTGTTTGAGTTCCTTATTAAATTACACTACTCTCAAACTAAGCCTTTCCCGTAAGTTGGTCAAGTCGCGTTTGAGTTCCTTATTAAATTACACTACTCTCAAACGATGCCTTTTGGGGATATGGACTTAGCAATGTTTGAGTTCCTTATTAAATTACACTACTCTCAAACCTCAAATTGTTCGAGAAAACGCCACTACACGCCGTGCAAATAAGGAAATTAGCGAGGTTATTATAAATCAGATATTCCAAACTTGCAATGGTTTATAGAACTTTGGCTTGCAAATACTGACACACTTCCGAACGAAATGCGCACAAGTTCAAATCTCGCACATATCGATATCCAAGATTTTTCGTTGCTCGCAATCCAACTTTTTGCTGTTCATACACTCTATCGAAAGCAAATTGAGCTTGCGGTAAATTAAATCCTTATAAAGATTTTCCGCCTCCACATCTGACAGACAGGCTCTCAAATTAACGGTGACAAACAGCTTTTTCTTTGTGTATTTTTGGCAAAGCTCCATATAAAGCAACAGCCTTTCAGCAAGCGACAGTCCCTCAATATCGGGTCTTAAATGATATGCTTTGAGCAGAACGGACACGTCGTTTATTTCATCGAAAGTCAGTTCGCTTGCAGAGTGAAAGCATACATCTGATAGCAAAGTATTTATATTCATATAAACCTCAGCGAGTCTATCGGGATACTGATGCGTAAATAATTCCACCGAATCTTTGATTATTCCATTTATAATTGTCTTATTGGCGCACGGGTCTATATTAAAGACGTCGCTTATAAGTTCGACATTCCTCTCAAAAGGCACAATGCAATCATTATCCGATAACACAAATTCACCTACGCCCAAAGTGGATTGTTCCTGAATACTTTTAATTGCGTTGCGGTAGAAAATCGGATTTTCTATAATCAGAGAACAAACATTCTGCCCTTCCCACTCGAAGGATTTATCGAATGCGAAATGCGTCAATCTCATAGTATCACCAACCTGCTATCCGAATTTATAATATCGCCATCGTACTGCCCAAGTATGAATTCCATTCTTGAAAACTGTTTTTCGGTTACGTTAAGCACCTGAATTATTCCTTTGCTCGGTTTATTTTTGCGCACTGCCGCAACCGCGCTTCCAAGGGCGGAAGCGTTTAGCGCAAGATGACAGTACACGGATTTTTGCATCATAATAAACCCGTTCTTTATCAAAAACCTATGAAACCTCGAATATTCTCTGACGTCAGCGGAAGTTTCGGTAGGCAAATCGAAAAACAAAATTGTGCGCATAAACCTATAACTCATAACTCGGAAAAATTATCTTTGACACATCTCTTTCAGCCAATGCGTCAAACACGCTCAGCACAAAAATTCTTATAGCATTTATCAGATGATGCTCCTGCCCTTTGATTTTCACTTTGCTGTTCAACAAATCCACCAACGCCATCTTCTCTTCATGCTCGAATTTCTCAATACGCATAGTGACAACTTTCCTATCGACTAACGGTCTGAACGGCTCAATCAAATCCGAGGATAGGTTAAAGTGATTGAACACATTGTCGTGGAATATTCCAAGCTGAGTTGCATAACCTGCCGCTACGACTTCTCTGTTGATTGCAGACAACAAGATACCATACCCGTAATTGAGCGCAGTGTTTATAAGGTTATCCTCAGAGCGTGAGAAGTCAAGACCAAACAACGCATTAAAATACACCTTAGCGGCGTGCGCTTCACGGTTGGTAGTATCCGCAGGCAGAATCTCCTGCGTATAGGACTTCATAAGCGTTATCGCCCTATCTTCCGTGTCGTCAAGATTGGATATTTGCCCGAGTATTTTTGCGCGCACAATTTCCGCCCAAACGAAATCCTTTATATCCTTTTGCCACTTAATCTGCTCTCGAAGTTTTCGTGCGGAATCATGCGCACCGTACAAACTGCAAAGCTCCGCAAGAGGATTGTACTTTTCATCACAGAAGATAACCTTAATCTTCTTTTTGGTCAGCTCTGCAATCAGATATGCCGTAAGGGCGACTGCCGTACTTTCAATCATAAGCACGGCAATCTCGTCCAGATGCACGCGGGTTGTTTTGTCGTCGGTACGAACAACCAAGTAATTCATCTTATAATCGAGCTTAGCTCGGCTGTTTATAACGACAATGCGAAACCCCATACTACTTTGTCAAATCGAGTTTTTTCTCGTACAGTCCCGTCACGGATTGGCAGATGAGCTTTACGCGCTTATCTCCCGGCAAATTCTTTGATATGGTGATTTTACCTGCCGCGTCGCTGCTTCCGCCAAAGGCTTTCAGCTTTGCATAAACGGCTTTGCATGAGAATGCTTTCAGTATTTCTTTAAGTGCGACGCATTGCTCCGATTCACTAAGAGCGACAAAATTATCTCTGCAATTTTTGAGATTGTCATAGAGTGCGGAAGATACGCTCGAATATGCTCCCGTTGCAGATTTTTCCATCAGCTTATCAAAAAGCATAATATTCAAATTCGCAGTTATACCGTCACTTTTGTATATATCAAGTTGCTTTTTCGCCTGTATGTATCTATCTGCAAACTTGACGACGCTGCGCACATATTTCGTTGTCGGATAGTCCAATATCAGTTGATTTGCGTTCACCAATATCAGGTTTGTTCCCGTTCTGCCCGAAATAAGCATTCTCGCGCCGTCAATTTCAAGCATTGATTTGTTCAGGATTTTGTCAATGATAACCCTTGCGCCCTGCCAGTAATTGTTTGCATACTCCTGCGGGTTGCGCTCATACTCTTCCTTCTGGCAAATCAGCACCGGTTCTATCGCCCTGTATGTTTCAACCTTTTTCTTCGTGACCTTGCTATACTCCACGAGCGCCCAATACGCGCCCTTCGCACTGTCATATCCGCCGTACTTAGCCGTATCCAATCCGTTTTTCAGCGGAATAAGTCCTTCCTTTTTCTTTACAGGGTTTATATCGAAAAGCTTTCCCTTTTTCTCAAACGCCATCTGAGTATACAAAACGCTGTTCTTTGCCATTACCTTGCGAACGGTGTTGATAGTGCCATCCTTACCGCCCTTCCACGCACCGTTTACATTGTAAGAATACAGCGCGTCCACATTGAGCGAATACTCCTTATCTCTGAGATTTCTCATAAAATCCAAAGTGAATCTCGTATCGAAATAGTTACCAACGACGACGTTAAGATATGCGTCGTGAGCGTGGTGGAAGTCGTTGACCTCGCGGCACTTCAAAATATCGAAATGCTTTCTGAAATCGCTTACGTTGCCCGCCTTTGAATATACAATCTTACTGCCGTTTTTGTTGCCGCCATAAATCGAACCGAGTATCTCCGCGACAGCCTTTGTGGACTGCCCCGTTTCTACAATCTGACGGTTTATAAATGCGGACAATTCATCATCCGTAAGCTCCGTAGCCCTCGTAAGTCTTTCAAACTTGGTTTTAGATATACATCCGTTTTCAAGCAGAAATTTCCAGAACGGATACATTTTGCTTCTGATATTTCCGCTTATAGGATAAGTATTAGTTTTATCCCTGTTGAGCTTAGCATTGACAAGAACGAGATTGTCAAGACTGTCATCCTTTATTTTGGAGCGCGGATATATATGGTCCCTATCCCAAAGCTTATCGTCATGCAGCTCGCCGATATTGATGCTTTCCATAGAATACATACATTTGCCGAACTGGCGGTAGTACAAAAATAGCTTGTTCTTGCGCAGATTGCTGTCGCTCTCGCTGTCGATAGCTTTATAAAGCGAATCGAAAGTATCTTTATCGACAAATGAGAATAGCTCTTTGCTCTGCTTTTCGCACGTCTTATACAGTTCGAGAAGCTGTTGCTTGCGCGAGGATTTGCGATTGCCCTTTTGACTTTGGTCGTTCTCTCTCGGCACTTCGACGAATATCTTTTTCGGCTTGCCGTTCATAACGTCAACAATCTCGTCGACAATGCGAATAGCCTGCCATATAGCGCGCCTTATCTTCGGCGACACATATAGCTCGTCCACCAAATCCTTTGGCGACTCCATAGCGCCCGATTTTTTAAGCTTATGCTCATATGCGGACTTTGCATAGGTATACTTATTGCTAAGCAGCTGCATAAGGTTTACGTTATGGTTTCGCATCATATCTATAATAGATACAAGCTCGCCGGTACCGTCCTCTCTATCCACGTCGTATATTCCTGCTAAAAACTTTTTGGACAAACTGCCCCAATCCTTGAATCTGAGAGTGAGAACGTATTTGACGTCCTCTTCGCAAAGGGAAGGCACGTTGTCGTGTAACCATTCCTTCAATATCTTTTTAGCGTCGCCAAACAGCACAACGTGTTCGATTATCGCCTCAACTGTATCGTATGAAGTCTTTTCAAGGATACGTCTCATCTTGTGATATGATGACATTGTAGCGTTCAGAGTTTCATCCGCACCGCTCATTTCATCGCTTGCTTGAATATAGCCTTCCGCAACAAGCAAATTCTTTATATCTTTAAGGCGAACCTTTCTGTTTTTCTGCAAGTACAGTCTGTCGAAGATGAGCTTTTTCGCGGATACGTCTATCTGTTTTCCATTGACTTTAAGATTGTTTATCTCGTTCAGCACGGCGAACTCGCTATAAAGCAACGAATCCCTCGCAAGCACGCTTTCGCCCGTATAAACGCAGCTGGACTTCATACGCTCGATAAAGCCCTTTGAGGTTTCCTGCTCGTCAATAATGTCGCCGATATTCCAAGGCAACACCTTTACGTTCTCCATACCCTGTTTGCGCACCGCCCATCCATATGACGAGTTTTTGCCGACAGGTCCGAAGTAGTAAGGCAGTTTATAGTCGAATATCGCAATTATCTTATCTCTTACACTCAAACCGTCTTTATCTTTTTTGCGCAAGAAAGGGAGATACTCTTCCGCATTATCTAAAATCGCAATCAATTCTTTTCTGTGCAGAGAATTGGGAATACTGCCGTTTTCGTTGGTTCTGAGCTTTGGCGCAAACGAGCCTTCCTCAATGCGCTTCCACATTTCTTTATACTGATTATCCGCACTTTCGGGAACAGCACCCAACTTCTTTTTCAGGAATGAGCAGAACTCTTCGCCCGTAGCGCCGTCTACGGCGTCACCCTTCTTATAGCGCGAGTACGCCGCATAGTTTTTCAGTCCTTCGACCTTCCCCTTGCTATTCTTCACGCTCGTATAAACGAATATCTGTTTATACAGCTCCGCGTCTTTTAAGACTTCTTTTACGTATGCCTTTAAGGTTTTGATATCATTTCTGTGCTGTTCGTACTGCGCTACCTTATATGCGCTGAACGACGTATAGCCCTTGGTTATCCTCTCGCAGATAGCTCTGTCATAAACGGCTTTTGCGGCAATGAGTATATCGCTTATATCCTCATACTTATCTAAGCACTCCTGCTGTTTATCATCGGAATCGGTCACGCAGAAGGACTCGTTTTCGCACTCGCCGTCAAGCATAATATCCTTAATTTTTACGCTCATTCCGACAATAAGCTTTACTAATGCTCCGATAAATGCCTTGGATTCAATCTGACTTTCAGCACCAACCTTGAACAATGGCTTGATTGCTTCAAACTTTTCCTTTTTGCGTAGCGTTCCGTCGCATAACAGATTTCTTACTTCGTCAATGTCATCGATTTCAACCGTAATATCAAACGCAGTTTTCACCGCGTCAAGATATCTTAAAACCGTTTGGCTAAGCGACAACTCCTCCTCGCTATCATCAAACGAATATAGGAAATGCCCTCTGCTTTTCATAATATGGTAGAGTGCAAGAAACACAAGTCGAATATCATGCGGCGACTTATCCTCGATAAGCCACTTGCGCAGGTGATACGCGGTTTTGGTGCGCTCGTCCGTAAAATAGTTCTTATCCGTATAATTCGTATCCGCAAAAAGTATGAACTTCGTATCCGTTCCCTTATCCTCACCTATGAGCGAGCTGTTCTTCATACGCATAAAGAAGTTCCTGTCAACCTTACAAATCTCCTCATCAAAAAGCTCGCGCAAAAGCTGCAATCTCCACTTCTGCCTTGCAAGACGGCGTCTGTTTGTACGGTTGAGTCTGCGCGCCTGACTCGTTTCCGCCTCGTCGAACAGGCGAATACCCCACATATCCTTGCCCTTTGCGCGCATAAGGTTATATTCCGTATCCGTCACCGCCCAACCGACAGATTCCGTACCCAAATCGAGTCCAATATAATAATCGGACAAAGCCTTATCGTTCTTTTTCATAATTCACCTCTTGTCATTAGTTTTTTTGTTTTCGTTAGTTTTGGAAATTTGATTGACACAATCGTCAAAATATGTTTCAATATAGTCATCTCAATTCCTTATGAGATTACACTACCAGTTCAAATAAGCTTTATGCGAACTCATCGTTTGAACGAACCACATTGTGTGGACTATCCGCCGGTTACGGCGGATATTTTTTATACCTTAATTATAATAAACCATTTGTACCGATTTTGGTACATAAAATTTGATAATATTTTTGTGTTGCGCAAATTTTTAAGGTTTAAGCCATCTCACTACTCGTAATCTGACCAAGAGGCAGTCTCGGTATACGTCAGCGTATAGGTTGTAGCCGTTGCGTAGCAGTACACGTCGATTGAAAACTCTTTCGTATCGTGGGAATAGCGTAGTGCCGATATTTTGAAGCAATAATATTGCGTATGATGCGTATCAAAAAATCCAAGTACGATTTCATCACAGAATTTAAGAGTGATTTCATCGCATACAAATGATGCCTCGCTGAACTCATACGCCATTTCCGCGCCATCTTCAATCGGAACCATCGGCAGATTGGTATCGATTGAAATGGTTTCATTTTCTCTATCACACGCGACATACAAATAAATTCCGTCGCCTTGCCACATAGCATTGTTAAAAAGCGGATATTGCAATGGGAGCGACAAAAAGTTATTAAAATTCCAACGCGGGTCTACCGCTTGAAGCTCCATAAGACGCATATATGCAACGCGCGCACGGCTATCAATCACTTGTTCATCATCTGAATTTCTGATGTAACCCTGTATCGCGTTCATAGAGTCTATTATGTGATATTCTCTTTCCTCCGCTCTTATCTTTGCCACATCCTTATAGCTGTCGGGTAGATATCTGTCAAACGTATGATAGCTGACCGAATGAACACAGTGTTCCTCATGCATATCGGCCATCTCGTGGAGCAGTGCGTCGTACGCCCATTTATACACTCCAAAACGCACCGACGGTGTTATGACAGTGACCAATATAGCCATGACTGCGATTGGAATGACTAAACAAAGTATCGCATTTTTTTTAACCGTCGCTTTCGCTTGAGCTGTTGACTCCGCTTCATAAATTACTCTCAGTTCGATAGTTGTTGCTGTTACGACAGCTTTTTGTGCCGTATTATTTACATAATATAGCATGAACATTACGAAAGCCGCGAAGCTGATTATTACTGCACATACTGGAATATCATAAATCCATTGTTCACTCATCATAGGAATGCCAAGACAACACGCTATCGTAGTAGAAGAAATTATCGAGAGTATCGCTGCAACCACGGCAACACGCGCGTTCGTTATTAGCGCAACAATTCCCAGAATGAACGCAACAAACAAAACCACGCCCGCTATCATCGTAAGCAAGCCTGCGCCGTACACCTGCAAAAAGTTAATGAACATATGGAAACCGCCCACCACAGCAAGTGTAGAGCCCATAAATGCCAAAAACACTCCGAGCATTCCAAACATAAGAAGCTTCTTTGCCTTTTCCATACGCACCTCACAGCGAAATACTTGGTTTATTGCTCCCTCTTTTGCGCTCAAATATATTCTACTTTCGCGCTTAAATTTGCCTTACAAATAGGAGTGACTATGTGTCAACAGAACGCATAAGGGGCGGAATGGATACCGCCCGACTTATGCTTATTTACAACTATGTTTATTGAGTGGGTTTATGCTAAACTCACCACTTATTTTCGACGTACTCGCAGAATGCGTACATATCCTTTATATCAAGCTTCGTACCGTCGTCGAGAACGACCGTGCCGTTCCAGAGTCCGTGAACCTGATGCGAGTGCATACGAACGATATTGAGTCCGTTCATATCCGAATGATGGTCAAAGAAGGGAGTCATCGTGAGGTCGAATCTGCCGTCCTCGGACACGAAGTGCCACGGCTTCATATACTTATCAGGCTTGGGGAACACCTCTACGTCAACCGAGCCAATCTTGTGCGCTACGCCGTCGTAGAAGAGGCAGGTTTCGGTTGCATTGCTCTCGTCACCGATACCCCAAGTGATTTCAAATCCAAAGATATGGTCGTTGCCCTCAGCGTCCTTTATGTACTGCGCGCCGTTGCCCCAGTACCACACGTTCTTATACGGCCATACGCCTCTGCCCCAGTCGAGAACGCAGAAGGTATCCTTTTTCTCAAACGTAACGACCTTATCGCCGTACTTAAACGTACCCTCGCAAGGCATACAGTTTTGCTTCATCGTCATAAAGAAGCGGGTTGGCTTATATTTATCCTTTTTCTTGAACGGCGTGACAATCGTTATATTCTGGTGGTCGTCAAACAAATCCATCTGGAATTTAGCGTCCACGAAGCCGTCCTTACACGGACCTTTGAATTCCAATATACGCGACGTTTTCTCGGTAGTTGCGCGGAAGAGGAATTTACCCTTCTTATACTCGCACACGTTGGGGCAGTCGCAGTTCTCGGGCATAACGACCTTGTTCTTGCCACCGAGCCACAGAGCCATACTGGTGATAACCTTTTTGTTCTTTCCGCTTATATCCACGAGGTTAGCGGAAGCGTAGCCGCCGATTGAGATATTTGCCATTGAGATTTGAACCATATACTTACCGTTGCAGACCTGATAGAAATCCCACTCCTTGCCACGCATTTGAGGACGCGCCTTGGTACGGTCGTATTCGAAAACGTTATGTCTTGCCCAGCCGCCCTTGACGAGCAGATTGCCCTTATCGTCAAGCAAACGCGTAGGCGCGGTGTATTCGATTTGTTTACGTTTTTCCTTGGCCTCTTTCCAGCCTACGTACGTCTTTTTTGTTACTTTTGCCATAATTCCCTCCGAGCAATGCTCATTTATTACAATATAATTTTATTATAGAATTACATAAAAAACAATACGCAATTTCAAACAAGTGTAATTTATTTTATTTCTGATAAAATTATGTCAAAAGAAAGATAGGCTTTCGTGCGAAAGGCGCGTTTCCAATATGCGAATATGATTGTCAAAAACCGTATATTAAACGTCTAAAATGATAATATAAAATGTCAATTTGGTATAATAATGCAAAAATTGTGCCGTCGTTATACCGCCATTATGCCACCGTGCGAAACGATTTACAGCAAGCTCTCGTCGTCATAAAACCATTGCTTTTTGCTTGCAGTAAGCGCAAACGAATTCTTGTTAAAGCGCAAAAACTTTCTTGGCACGCTGAATTGCGCCAGTATAACCGCGAGGAATACGAGCAAGCAACCTGCAAGCTCTGCGGTTGAATGAACCTCGTGCAAGATTATAACCGCACCGATAAGTCCTACGACAGACTCCAAGCTCATTATCAGCGAAGCTACGGAAGGCTCCGTATACTTCTGTCCAATCGTCTGCAAAGTGAAGCCTATGCCTGCCGAGAAAATACCTACGTACAACAAATTTATCAAATTGTTGATATCAGTGAATGTATCCGTGGGCGGGAAACCTGCAATACCCATACACGGAATGCTTACAAGGGCGCAGGTGAAAAACTGAACAAGCGTAATTTTTATCGGGTCGGAGTCCTTGCCGAAAATGTCGATGAACTGAATTTGTATTGCAAAGAAAACCGTGCTTCCAAGCCCAAGCAGGTCACCCATTCCGAGCTTGCCGCCATCACTCGTACACATAAGCCAAAAGCCTGCGAGCGCGATAGGAATTGCAAAGCGACTGAGTATGCTAAACTTCTTGCCGATAAGCAAACCGAATACCGGCACGAGAACTATGTACAGTGCGGTAATAAAGCTCGCCCTGCCCGCCGAGGTAGACTGTATTCCGTACTGTTGAAGATTACTTGCGGTGATAAGTGCGATTCCACAACAAATGCCGCCAATGATAGTGGACTTATTCCACCCCGTTCTTTTAACGCCGCGTTTCTTGCCTACCAACTCGCAAATAACCAGAACTATCAAGAGAACGAAGGTTGCAAGCACGAAGCGCATACCGTTGAAGGCAATAGGATTGATACTGCCAACCGCGCGGCGTTGAAAAGCGAATGCCAAGCCCCACACGGTAGCACAAAGGAGCAAAATTACGTTTCCAAACATACTATGTTTTTTCTGCATAAAAATCTCCTACCAATCACCCCACAAACAGGGACGTTTGTGGGGACTCCGAATTCTACCCCACAAACAGGGGCGTTTGTGGGGACCCCGATTTTTAACCTATATTGCGCTCGTTCTCCCATTTGGATATGGCTTGCAATATGTCCCTATACGGGAATCCCATTATATTATATATCGCGCGACAGAACAGACTGTCGCGCGATACAGTTTATGTTTGATAAATGAATTGTGTTTTAGGCAAGCGCGCCACCGTTGCCTAATATTTCCCCCACAAACAGGGAGGCTTTTACCCCACGAACAAGGACGTTTGTGGAAACCCCGATTTTGCGGGGACCCCGATATGGGTTTTAGCCGAACACCGCAAGCAGGAAGCCTGCCGCAACAGCCGAGCCGATAACGCCCGCGACGTTTGGTCCCATAGCGTGCATGAGCAAGTAGTTACCCTTGTTATACTGCAAGCCGACTGTATTAGATACACGAGCCGCCATAGGCACAGCCGAAACGCCTGCCGAACCGATAAGCGGATTGATTTTGCCCTTTGAAATGACATACAAGAGTTTGCCAATCAGCAAGCCGCATATCGTAGCAAGTACGAAACCTGCAAGACCAAGCACAATGATAACCAACGTCTTGCCTGTAAGGAATGTCACGCCGATTGCAGTTGCGCCGACGGATATACCGAGGAACAGCGTAACGATGTTCATCAAAGCGTTTTGTGCGGTATCGGAAAGTCTTTCCGTCACGCCGCACTCTTTGAGCAAGTTACCAAACATCAAGCTTCCAAGAAGCGGAGCAACCGACGGCAAGAGCAATGAAACGATAATCGTAACGAGAATCGGGAATATAATCTTTTCCTTCTTGCTGACCTTACGCGTAGAAGTCATAACCGTCATACGCTCTTTCTTCGTTGTGAGCAACTTCATAAACGGAGGTTGCAAAAGCGGAATGAGTGCCATATACGAGTACGCCGCAACCGCGATAGGCGCAAGCAATTCAGGAGCAAGCGACTTCGTAAGGAAGATAGCCGTAGGACCGTCTGCACCTGCGATAATGGAAATTGATGCCGCTTCACCGCCCGTATACATTCCCGTTGCAACGGCGAGAATAAGAACAAGGTAAATACCGCCCTGTGCCGCCGCGCCGAGTATCAATGAACTGGGACGTGAAAGCATTGGGCCGAAGTCCGTCATAGCTCCAACACCAATAAATATCAAGCAGGGATATACACCCGTCTTTACGCCTATGTAAAGGATATCAAGCAAACCGCCGTCGTGCAGAACTTTCAGATAGTCAACGCCGTTGTCAACAACATCCGGACCCGTCCACCACTCTGCGTGATAAAGTCCGCTGTTAGGAAGGTTTGTGAGCAACATACCGAACGCTATACCTACAAGCAACAACGGCTCAAATTTCTTTTTAATTCCGAGCCACAGGAAGAACAGCGCAATGATAATCATTATGATTGATTGCCAACCGCCTGCATTTCCAAAGCCCGCAAATCCTGTGCTTTCGCCAAGATTTTTAAGAATTTCTCCTATATTCATACAGCGAACTCCTTACAGAACTTCAACGAGCGGAGCGCCTGTTTCCACCGTAGCGCCCTTTTGTACGAAAATCTGACCGACCTTACCTGCCTTGGGAGCGGTAATCTCGTTTTCCATCTTCATAGCTTCAAGGATAACGAGAACGTCGCCCTCTTTGACAGCCTGACCGCTTGTGACCTTGACTGCGTTGATGTTGCCGGGCATAGGAGCGGTGATAGCCGCCGCGCTTGCCGCCGCCGCTGGTGCGGGTGCGGCAACAGGTGCTGCTGTTTGAGGAACGTTGGCAGAACTAACGGCAGGAACTGCCGCCTGCGGAACTGCCGCGTCGAACTCGGACTTTATAACAGCCTCGCCCTTTTCTACTTCAACCTCGTAAAATTTACCATTCAAACTGACCTTATAAATCATTTTTCTTCCTCCAATCTCTTGATGGACTTAAAGCGCAACTCATTGAGAGGTGTGCCAGTCGTATCCGCAACGATTGCCATAATCATAGCGGCGTCGCGCTCTTCCGTATTGATGAGTTTAAGCTCACCGCAAGTACCCTCCGCAAGCGGCACGTTTACCGCGCTCTCGCTGGCAGGCTCTTGCTTTTGGAACTTCTTCCAGAACATCATTTTTGATTTGACGTCCGCAATCTTCTCGCCCCACTCGGGATGTTCCTTTTGGAGCTTCTCGCTGCCGTCAAAAATCTTGCCGACCGCCGTGACGATGAGCATAAGCGCGATAAGCACGATAAAGACTATGACGACACCGATGACGGCAAGCAACAGCGCGTCCGTCACCTTAATATGCTCCGTTTTATCGAAAACTGCGGCAATTAAATGCATACTGCTCATACGTCACCTCATTCCTCGACGGGGGTAATCGTATACTTGACGATTTTCTCTTCCTTAGCCTTGCGCGCCGCGAAATACTTCTCAGTCACCTGCGGGAAGAGGATATAGCTGAGGACGTCCTCGTCGCTCTTAGCCATACCTTCGAGTTCCTTCTTAGTCTGCTCGAAGACAGGTTCAAGCGTATCTGCGTATCTACCCTCGATAGGCTGTTCGTCGCCGAGAGCCTTCTTCATAACTTCGGGATTGATAGGAGCGGGTGACGTGCCGTACTCGCCTCTGCAATACGCCTTGACTTCCTTGGAGATGTTCTTATATCTCTCGCCAGAAAGCACGTTGTTGGTAGCCTGAACGCCGACCATCTGACTCATAGGCGTGACGAGCGGCGGATAACCGAGGTCCGCTCTTACCTTCGGGGTTTCGATAAGCACTTCCTCGAACTTGTCCATAGCGTTCTGCGCTTTGAGCTGAGATACGAGGTTGGAAAGCATACCGCCGGGGACCTTGTAGTTGAGAGCGTCCGTATCGGTCGCCATCATCTTGGGGTTGAGCGTGCCGTCTGCAAGATAGCCGTCGCGGATAGGCTTGAAGAAATCGTTGACTTCTTTGAGAACTGCGTCGTTAAGACCCGTTTCATAGCCGAGCTGTTTGAGCGCGTAGTTGAGCGTTTCGGTTGCAGGCTGGCTTGTACCGCCGGAGAAGCAAGAGGTTGCGGTGTCGATAACGTCAACGCCAGCCTCGATTGCTTTGAGGTAGGTCATAAACGCCATACCCGTCGTGCAGTGCGTATGAAGTACGACAGGAACCTTGACCTCGCTCTTTATCGCGCCGATAAGGTCGTACGCTTCCTGCGGAGTCATAACGCCCGCCATATCCTTTACGCAGATAGTGGCAACGCCCATATCCTCCATTTCCTTCGCCTGCTTAGCGAATGCGGCAAGCGTATGTACGGGGCTTTGCGTAAAGCTGAGCGTACCCGATACCGTCGCGCCCGCCTTGATAGCCGCCTTGGTTGCAACCTCGATATTGCGCAAGTCGTTAAGAGCGTCGAAAATACGGATGATGTCAATACCGTTTTCAACGGACTTCTCTACGAACATCTTGACAATTTCGTCGGGATAGTGCTTATAGCCAAGCAAGTTTTGTCCTCTGAGCAACATTTGGAGCTTGGTGTTGGGCATAGCCTTGCGGATATTGCGAAGTCTTTGCCACGGGTCCTCGTCCAAAAATCTCAAACACACGTCAAACACCGCACCGCCCCAGCACTCGACGGAATAATATCCCGCTTTATCCATAGTGGGGAGAATGTCGGCAAACTTAGAGTACGGCAAGCGCGTAGCAATCAAGGATTGGTTTGAATCGCGCAATACGGTCTCTGTAAATTGAACCTTATGGGTTTCAAGAGTTTTTTCCATTATAGTCCTCCGAAAAATAATCGTTGCAAATATATCATTTTGTATATGTCTCTAAAACAAATATCCGCTCCCACCAGACCTA
>CAMWIB010000010.1 GCA_947174215.1 uncultured Clostridia bacterium | reverse complement strand
ATTCAGCCCACCAATGCGGACGGCGGTACTGTGGCACTCTATCCTGCATACGTCGCGGGTGTTGTTACACAAGAGAATTACAGCGTGTATATGCAGGCGTCCTACGGATTGTCGTGGAATGAGGACGGATATCTCATCTATCACGACGCTTCGGTAGATAAGGACTACTACGTAATCGACCCGTTCCGTCTGCCAACAGGAAGCAGATTCCCCGTCGGTAGCTTCTCGTGGGATACGAACGACTTCAACTACGACTGGAACGGCGGCAGAGGCGAGAACAATGCTGTTGGCATTGACTACTCATATCAATGGGGCTTCTCGGCAACCGCGAAGGGCAGACTCAACGTCCCGACCACCAACTACAAGGTAAGCCGTCTTACAACGCTTAAAACTGCGGACGGTAAGGAACGTTCATTGCAGAACGCTGATAACGGTGACGGCACTTATACGACGACGCTCAACATCGACGCACTCGATATCGACGACTCGATGGTGAACATTATAAATTACCTCAACGGCTTCACCGTTGCGGATGGCAGAATGAGTTCAAACTTCTCAGGCTATCAGGTCAAGTGGGATTTGAGCGAGCTTGAAAAGGCACTTGCCGCGGTAACAGATAAGGACGGTAAGGTCAGCTTCTACGAGGGTGTTCGCGCACCGGTCACCGCGTATATCGGCGGTAACGTGTTCAAGGCGTTCACAAAGACGGTCGTCAAGAACGAAGGTCTTGTCAATGAGGAATCGAACTCCTTCGGCTTCGTCGGTGAAGGCTCAACGGATACCAAGTACGCAAATGCGGGCTATATCGCACAGCCGTATAAGGTCAACGTTGTCATAGCTCCGTGCAAGTACGAATCTATGAGTACGCAGATAACCTTCGACCCGTATACCGCAAATAAGCTTGACGGCGATACGCTCTTCGCTGAGGGTACAAACATCAAGGTCAACGTCAGAAACCTCGACGGAAGCATTTCCGAAAAGACATTCACCGTCGGCTCTAACACGCTCCAAGTTGAAGCTCCGTTCGTGTACAACAGCGGTAGCTGGAACGACGCATACAACAACAATATCTTCAAGATTACGCCTGACGATATCAACTACTCGGGTTACAGATACGCGACGACGCATCCGTTGTACGCAAGACTCACGATAGGTACGGAGTATAGCGGATATCAGACAATCTACGCGCCAATCACCGTCAAGGAGATGGTGGCAAGCCCTGTCAGACTTGCAATCAAGCACGAGGATACGTTCAACCCGCGCTGGTTCGAAGATGAAGATTACAGCAAGTTTGACGTTTCGTTCAGCGGTACGGTTTATACGATGTATCCTGATTGGAGCCAGATTAAGTACTACACCAACGCTTCCTGCACGGTGGAAAGACCTGAATCTCAACGCAATATCTATAACGGCGGCAACGTGTACGTACGCGTACCTGCTTATATCTATGAGTTGAATGCGGACGGCACGCCAAACACGAGGAAGCCTATCGGTCTTGTCAAGGGTAAGGACGCTGACGGTAAGGACGCGTACCTCGCGCAGAGCGTAACCGTCAACCTCAACGTCGAAAGACAGACGATTGACCACTTGACGTTCTTCTATGACGAAACGCTTGGTAAGGATATCTATTCGATGACGAGCGCGGAGCGCGGAGAGTTGCTGGCTTCCGGTAAGCTCGCAGACCCGAGCTACTACACGGGTACCGTTTACGCACAGACGCACGTCAAGGATGGCAAGGAGTTTGGTATCGACCCGATTAGCTACGAGAAGAATCCCGAGAAGTACTTCAACGCAGGTGCGCTTGAACCGTTCGGCGGTACGGCAGTACTCGTACACCTCAAATCGGGTACGTTCACAGGCGACCGCTACATCTTCAACGAAACGGACGGCGTATATATTAAGGATAACGTCAACGGTACGCACAAGATGGTCGGCGACGGCGTATTCGAACCGCTCACCGCAGGCGACAGAGGCGACCCGTACATCGCGTACGTCGAGTCGTGGCAGCCGTGGAACGTAATTGCGGGTGAGGGCGACGAGAACGTCGAGATTGCAAGACCTGAATTCAATATCAACGGCGGCGAAACCACGATGATGGCATTCGTCGGCGGACAGAAGGTCGAAGTTACGGTAAGAGTTCCGAGCTACGCATTCTCGAGCAGATTCACAGAGTTCGACTTCAACTCTAACGCGGGCTTGTACTCCAAGCACAACGCAGACGGCGTGGCAACGTCCGACTCATTCGGCAACACCGAGTTCATCAATAGCGGAAACAGCGTGAAGGACGGCGTAGTATTCTACTACGATATCCGCAAGGCGTGGAGACTCCCGACAAGCGGTACGTTTGCAACGGCAGAGGGCAACGTCAACATCAGCACGTTCGTGTTCTGGGCTGACAGCGCGTCACCTGCCGAGTCTGAGCTTGCAGAGGACGAGAACGGCTCGTACGTACTCAGATACTTCTACTTCTTCGACGAAACCGGCTTGCGCTATCCGTTCGTGGACGGCACTGGTGAGGAATACTTCACCGCGAAGATTTATCTCACCAACGTGTTCGGCAGTGCAACTTCCGTAGAGCTTGAAGGTCAGAAAGAAACCTATAACCTCTTCGGTAAGCTCGACTTTGCTCCGACTGCAACGGTCAGATACTCCGATTCGACTGATACGGGCGTACCCGTAAGCTGGGAATCTATGGATTACCCGACCTACGAGGAAATCAAGGTTGGTGCGTTCTCAAGACTGTACAGCGTAATGGCTGGTAGCGGCAACGGCTTGGCGCCATTAACGCGCGAGCAAGACGTCGCAATCATAAGCGCCTTCACGCTTGACGGCTTCGATGGTACAGCTTCCTTCGGCGACATACTCTACAATGAGGACGGCGAGGCGTACAGCATCGAGAGCGGACTCAGATACACGCTCACGGCGGATAAGTTCTACGGCGGCTTGCCGAGCGAAACCGTTCTCCGCGTAGGCGGCACGAGCATGAACGTCACGCTCACTTGGGACGTCAACTACACCAAGAACGGCGGACAGTTCGAGTCCGTAACGGTCACGGTGGCAAGCGAAGACCTCGAACGCAACATTCAGGTTGAACTGATTGTTGAAGAGGTTGAGATAAGCGGCTTGGCTTCGGGTACGGAATACAACTTCGACCCGTACGGCAAGGAAGGCGACCTGTTCGTGTCCGGCTCAACGCCTGTGGTCAAGTATACGGCCGGCGGCGAAGAGTACACGACGACTGATATCGTTGTGAGCTACGACCTCAACCAGATTGGCGCGAACTTCTACGATAGAGTGTCAAGCTTCTTCGGAAGAATTTACACGCTTACCATTACGTACTCCTACTCGGGCGGCAACGACGTCATAACCGAAACGGATGAGATAGAGGTTTACGTCATTGACAGAACAATCTACTACGTATCCGACTTCGAGTATCGCTCGCTCATCATCGACTCGTTCCTGCACAACGATTCAAGCTACTTGCCTGAACAGCTCGATATAACGACGCTCGTTGACTACGATATGTTCGAGAACACCTTCAAGGCGTACTTCGACTGGTCGTCGCTCGACAGACTTATCAAAAACAACGAGAGCAACCTTAGCTACATGGCAACCGCGCGTGTTGCTACGAAGGACCCGAACGGTACTTACGTACGCGTCCTTGTAAACGAGGACGGAAGCTACACGCTCGTAGACGTCGCAACGGAAGCACTCGACAGCGAGGCTAAGTTCATGACGGCGGCGAACTTCGAGGCTGAAATGATTAAGCTCGACAGCGAGTGGACGTGGACGGAAGAAACGCTTGCATATCGCGTATATCTCGCAAGCCAGAGATTCAACGTACCTGTTACGGTTCTCAACCGCGAGATTGTCAGCTCCTCGCTCGTGTTCAACGACAGAATGGAAGAGCTGTACGTGACGAACAAGAATTCTTCGTACACGACGACGTTCGTCGGCATCGACAACGGCGGCAACCGTGCTGAGGGTAGCTACGTCGACGTAACGACAAGCAAGAGTACAGGCTTGCCTGAGGAAATTGTGTTCTACAACAAGTTCGCCTACTCAGAGAACGGCGGCTTGGCTGGCAGCATACTCCTTAACTTCGCAAGCGGCGATACGAGTACGTATCTGCTCGTGCTTGAAAATGCACCTACGTTCGACGACGTCGCAAATACGAACGCAACGTTCAATAGGGACGTCAAGGTCCATATCTGGAACGGCAACCCGTCACATTCGGATAGCTTCGAGATTATGGATGCGATTACGATTAAGTTCGTCATCCGTACGTCTGCATTCACTCAGTTCAACAGCGACCTGACGTACACCGATATGTCTGTTGATACCAACAGCTACAAGTATCAGTTCTCACCGTACGCGAACGAGGCTGACAGTATGTACAACGTTGAGAACTACGACGAGAGCGTCAAGTACTACGTCGGCGGAACGTTCATCTCGGCGTACAACTGGTGGAATGACGGCAGAACAATCGGCGACATCACAATCTACGACTCCAACTGGGAAAGACGTCACGCTATCTACACCGTATACGGCGGCGCGAATAACGAAACCTTCATCGAGGGTGACGAGTCGTTTGGTTACTACTACACCTACAACAGAAATGCAAGAACGTATTCGCTGTACAAGGGTGTGGTGAAGTACGACAACAACGCTCGTACGTATAGCGACGAGAGCGGCAACAGCCTGTACGTGTTCACCTACGTTGCAACGCAGACCTTGGGCGTCGAGTGGGATGTAAGCGGTGCTAACTACAACTATAAGGGCGGCAACGTCTACGTTAAGGCGAACGTAACCAGCCCGATAGACGGCAACAAGTGCAACCTCACGGTCAACGTCATTGTTCACGTGACTGAGAGCATGGCAAGCTCGTACTCGTTCGGCACACTGAGCTTGACGCCTGATGAGCGTACCTTCCTCACATCGGACAATAAGACGTTCAAGATTGACCCGTATGGCAACCTCAACCTGTTTGAGAGAGTTGGCGGAACGTATAGCGGCGACTTGTACGCAAAGGGTCTTGACGACAAGTTCGTACTCAGCAAGAACGGCACATATAAGAAGGTCGGCGAGGACGAGTACGAGGAGCTTACGCGTGAAGAGCTTGGCGAATACAAGTATCTGCCGAAGACGATTGAAGTCGTCAGAGCGGACGGCGTGAAAGTCGTTATGCCAATCACTTGGGATTTGAGCGGCGTAACCGTCAACTACGCGGGCGGCTCGTTCACTGCAAACGCATTGATTAACGAGGATGGCGCATACGACTACGAGAGAGTCGAGGGCGGCACGAAGAACAGCGTCGGAACGCAGAAGATTCAAGTTGCGTTCAACGTTGTGAACAGAACTGCTGTAACCACATATGATAATTTGAGTAGCACGGGAATGGTTGGTTACGTCTATGTCAATAGCAACGGCGGCGTCACTTTGAATACAAGCGGCACAAGCTATCGCTACATCGACCCGTATGACTGGAAGGTCCCGACAATGCCTGACGAATTGAAAGTTGTCAATGCGTCCTCAAATGGCAATGGCGATTACAAGACGTTCTACGTGACAGAACCTGCGACAAAGAACGCATACTACGGCGGTACGCTCGTATGGAGCTACGGAAAGTATCGTCCGAGCTACCTTGGCGGCGTGATTTACATCACTGCAATGCTCACGGGTGCGGACGGAAGCACGCAGAGCTTCGATATTCCGTTCCTCGTAGCAAGACAGTTGGTGACGAAGCTGACGAGTCAGGCTGGCACAGCAAACGGTTATACGGCAAATTCGTACGTGTCCAACGTTGACAGCACAGGAAAGGCGGCGACAAACTACACAGTCAACCCGTACAACCCGAATTATCAGACGTTGCCAACCGCATATAAGGTAAACCTCAACGTGTACAATCCGACTCTTACGAGAGTTGACGGAAAGGATGTCGTAACGTTCCCGGCGTCGGCAAGCTCGACGATAACGGATAAGTCATTCAACTTCGTTACGGTTTCAATGCCTGCAAACGCGACGTGGAATAAGAATTCAAGCAATCAACTTGTTTACAGCATGGCTGGAAAGAATGCAACGATACAGCTTGGTTCACAGCAGAGAATAACGGTTACCGTCAGTGCCTCGACGCATGCATCAATATCTATGCCAAGCTTGTCCGTCAGCGGTAACGCTACGACATTGACGGCAAAATCAGGCTCCGGTACAAGTGCAAAACCGATTGTTTGGTACGGTAAAGCGTACGTGTACGATATCACTGGCAATAGAATTGAGGCGGCAGTACCTGTAATGTTCTCATCGACTGGCGATACGATTACCTTGCCGACGTACGGTGTAAGAAAGGTTGTATTCAAGCTGTATGCTGTCGTAGGTGCGGTTGTAAACGCCAACGGCGACGTCATAACGACAACCACTGCAACCGGAAACGACGGTACATCGCTTGGCGGTACTTATATGGTAGTAAAGGGACAAACGGTTCCTGTATATCAGGCAAGGTCGTCGGTATACACCATCACGCACAACTGATTTGACAAGGTCTAACCTACAAGTCATCAACGTAAAAGCAGGGAAGCGGTGCTTCCCTGCTTTTGCTAATATGAATAAATCGAACGGCTCGCCGCTGAAATTCGACAACGTTATATAAGCTTTATTTCCCAATCGAGTTAAAAGTGCAAGTCCCAAACTATAAGTAAACGTGCAGTCCTAAGTTCCAAGTCAGACGTGAGATATATTTCGCGTGCATAGTGCATATGCGAGTAGAATGACGCGGTGGCGAAATTATATTTTGTTTTTTCGGGCTTTTGTGCTATACTATGTCTATGGCAAAAAAGGATAGGAAAAAAGACGATTGGGATACTGGCGTGGTGATTGCTCCGATGAACGGAGATGAACTGCCCAAGTATCGCAGAATGGCGTATATGAATATGAAAAAGCGCCCCACAAAAGAGGAGCGCCAAATGCACAAGGATATGTATACGCCGAAGGAGCGCCGTGCAATTATGCGTGCGGGGCTTCTCGTAATGCTTCCTCGCTTGCTGTTGATAGTAATTGGATTTGCGGTGGCAGTTCTAATTATTTGGCTATGGCTTAAATAGCAAAATGTGCTATTTGGCGCATTGCGGTGTCAGATTTACGTGCGCTTGCCGTCACGTACGCCAAGTACGTTAGGCGGCTCGCGTGCGCATCTTCCTTGCACTGCATCCAAATATCGCATTTTGCAAGAATATGCGATAATGCAATATCTAATATCAAACTCAACAAAATCTTTATAGAACTTACACATTTCACCAACATAAGAGTTGTAAAAAATATAAAACACATTCTCAATTTTGAGAATGTGTTACTTCATTAAAGCTATAAACTATATCGTAAATTTGTAAATCTCGTTTTTGGGAACGCCTCTATCCTTGGCGACTTGTTTGACGGCTTCTTTTTTGTCCATACCCAGTGAAACGTAATGCTCGATATGCTCCTGAACGGATAGTGTGTTGAGGGGATTCTCCGTTTGTACGCCCTCGATTATCATAACCATTTCGCCGCGTTCCTCGCAGGTGAAGTGAGAGAGTGTGCAGGTCGTTACGCTTTCGTATAGCTTCGTTATTTCGCGCACGACGTGTACAGTTCTGTCGCCCAATATTTCAAGAAGGGTGCTTGCGGTTTTTGTCAAATCGTGTGGCGCGACGTAAATGACGATAGGCAAGCCGCTCATAGCCGCTTTTGACAAAATGTTTGCCTTATCGCTTTTTTTCTCGGGTAGGAAGCCTAAGAACGTAAAGCCGCTTGCTTTTATGCCGCTCAACGTGATTGCGCTTGCGACTGCGGTAGGTCCCGGAACAAGCTCGGTTTCTACACCGTATTCTCGGCATCTCGCTATAAGCTCCGCGCCGGGGTCGCTAATTGACGGCATACCTGCGTCGGATATAAGCGCGACGTTCTGACCGTCGTTTATCAGCTCTATAATTTTGCCGCTACATTCCGCTTCGTTGAATTTGTGATACGCGATAAGTCTTGCGTGTATATCGTATTTGTTGAGAAGAGGCAATGAATGGCGAGTGTCCTCGCACGCTATCACGTCAACGCTTTTGAGAGTGTCTATCGCGCGCAAAGTGACGTCCTGCAAATTGCCAATCGGCGTTCCGACTATGTAGAGCTTTGCCATTATTTATATAACTCCTCGTATTGCTTTGTAAAAGTTCCGTCCTCGTTTTGTGCGATGAAGGTTTTCGTCACAAGACCTTCCTTGCCGCCTTTTTTCGCGCTGACGACGACTGTATCAACTCCTAATGACAGTTTAGGGTAAATGAGCGTGAGTTCCTTTGCCGCGAGTCTGTGCCTGTCAAGAGAGGCGAGAAGCCCTGCGAGCCGCGCAACCTTTGACACTATCCACAAATCTCCGCCAAAGCGCAGAGAATAGCTCGCCGCCGCGATGAAGTCGTCAAGGGTAGAGGTGCTTTCCGTTCTTGCTACGCCGCCAACCGTCGCAATAGGTGACGATGGCGTGAAATATGGAGGATTACAAAGAACCTTGTCAAAGCTCTCCGCTTTTATATGCTCGCGTACGTCTTTCACGTCGCAGTTTATCACTTCAAACGATAGTCCGTTTAGCTCCGCGCTACGCTTTGCCATATCGCAGAACTTTTCGTTTATATCCACTCCGACCGCGTTTTTTACGTTCTTCTTTATCAGTGCAAGAATGGAAAGTATGCCGCTTCCACAGCCTAAATCAAGCACGCTATCCTTAGAGCCGAGCTTCGCCATATTTACAAGAAACACCGAGTCCTGCGAAAACGCGTAGTCGTCGGTGTCCTGTATTATCTTGTAGTCCTTTATGCCAAGGTCAGTGAGATATTCCGCCATAGTGTCCCTTGTTTGCCGTTCGGAAGCTCGTTGTACGGTTGTGCATTACATAACGAATATTGCACGATTGCACATAAACTAACATATTTCGCGCATCAAATATTGCGCGTATGCGAATTATGCGTTTGCGCGTACGACTTCAATTTTAATCGTTTGCGTAACCTCGGGGTAGAGGCGAAGCACGATTTCAAATACACCAAACTCGCGGATGCTTTCCTTGGTGTCTATCTTTTTCTTATCGACGTCATAGCCGAGTTGCTTTATTGCGTCGGAAATCATTTCGCTCGTAACGGAGCCGAACATTCTGCCGCCGTTCTCGCCGCATTTTGCATAAACCTTTACGGTGACGTTTTTGAGTTTATCCGCAATAGCCTGCGCTTCGGCACGTTCAGCCGCAATCTTTGCGGCGAGAGCCTTTTTACGCTGTTCAAGTGCGAATACGTTCTGCGCAGTGCCTTCCTGCGCCATACCTTTCTTTATAAGGAAATTGCGAGCGTATCCGTCGTTGACTTCAACTACGTCGCCTTTTTTGCCCGTACCTTTTACGTCTTTGAGAAGAATGACTTTCATATATTTCTCCTTATGATGAGATTAACGATTTTTGATAGGGTGAACTCACCCTTAAAGCATTTATATTTTAGCACACGGTCGCGCATTACGCAATGAAAAAGTCTTTGGAAAACGCCATATGAGTGTAGAAATAAAACTTTTGGACATAATAAAGAAAAAAACACTATGCGCTATGCGCAACGGAGGAAGTATGAAGCAGATAAATTGTGCAACTTCAAATTGTGAACACAATCTCAAAAACAAGTGCCTTGCAGGCGTAATCTCAATCAGCGACCACGCAAAGTGCGTCAGCCGTATCAAGCGTGAGGGCGGCGCGCTCGCTCAGAACTTCGTAGACGTGGAAGCGGGTAACGACGTTTATGAAAACGACCTCGAATCCCTCGTACAGTGTTCGGCTACGGACTGCGCCTTCAACAACAGCGGTCTTTGCGCGAACGAACAGATTGACGTGAGAGATACGGCGTTTTCCACAAAGTGCAAGACCTACGTCAAAAAATAATTAAGTAAAAGACACAAAACTCGCAAATTCCGCAAAACAAGCCAACATACCTTGCGTATAAGGTGATATTTTCTAAGAGCAACGGACTTTTTCCGTCCGTGCAAAAACCTGTAAGGTTGGTGTGATATGGACAGTATGCGAGCAAAAAAGCGCACTCTCAAAGACGCGGAGATTTATATCGGGGACGGTTTGATAGGTCAAATCGTATCCTGCTTCAATCACCGCTTCTCTGAGGGGGCGCTTTGTCTTATTTATGACAGGAACGTGAGCGGGGTAGCCGATGACATAATCAAAGAATTGAAGTCGAGCGGATACCGCGTTTTCGTACAGGCGGTGTCGTCACTGCGGCACGGGAATACGGAGAAATGCGACAGCGTACCCGAGTACGTGCGCCACGTTTTCGCAGTGGGTGCGGGAACTGCGGCAAATGCAGCAAAGGAAATTGCCTCTAAGCTCGACGTAGAGTGGACGATGTTTTTAACCGCGCCGTCTACCGACACGATAATGTGCGACAATGCGCCTAAAATGGTGTTTATTGACGGAAAAGTGCTTGGCAAATGTCCTTCTTCGTGTATTGCGGCGGGATACGGTATATTGCTTTCACAGCCGCTTGCGGCGTTCGAGAGCTTTTTTGCAAGCAAGGTTCTTGCAAAGCCGTCGGCGTTGAAATTAGTACAGCCGCAAACCAATATCGAGCTTTGCGAGCTTGCGTACAGTCTGCTTGAAATATCCGTTGACAGACGCGTAGACAGCGCGCAGATTATGTCCGAGCTTATGTACGCTTCCGCCCTCGATAGCGGCAAGCGGCCAAGACTCATCGGAGAATATAAGTTTTTGTGCGGCGCACTTATTGCCGCCTTCTATTCCGCATATCTCGGCGCACCGTCCATTGACGTTATGCCGCCCGCGTGCAGAGAGGTTGCGGCGGATATCATAGATAATCTCGGTTACGAGCCTAAACGTGGCAAAAGAGTTGACTTTTTTGACGTAAACGTATATTTTAGAATAAGTTATATATTGAGTGAATACCGTACGGATTTGCTTGACAAGCTCGGCTCTATTGACTTTCGCACGGCGCAGAGATTCTGGCGCAGGCTGTACCCCGACGCGGGATACTGGCTGAAAAGCGAAATAACCTGTCGGGATTTGTTGTCGGGACTTACGCTGGCAGGGTCGCTGAGTGAAAGCTTGCTCGGCTTCGCGTATGCCTCGGGCGTGACGGCAAAGATTTGAAAGTACGGCACTAAGGAAGGAAATGAAAAACATAAAAGACGTAGAATTGTTCGTATTTGACCTTGACGGCACGGTGTATATCGGCGACGAGGAGATAGACGGTTCGTTTGAAGCAATCAATCAACTTCGCAAGATGGGCAAGCGTATCTGTTTCTTTACGAACAACAGCTCGCGTATGCATACGGACTACATTGCGCGTTTGAATCATCTGGGACTCAGAACGTATTCCGATGAGATTTACACGAGCGGGCAGGTCACCTGCGAATATATTCTGGATAACTATCGTTCAAGCCGCGTATACCTGCTTGGCAACGACAGACTGCGTAAGGAGTTCGAGCTGTACGGAATAGAGCTTGTCGAGGATTATCCCGACGTATGCGTGCTTGGCTTCGATACCTCGCTGTCATACGACAGACTGTACGAGTTCTGCAAGCATCTGAGCAAGGGCGTGCCTTATATCGCAACTCACCCCGACTTCTTCTGTCCTGCGCCCGAGTGTCCTATGCCCGACGTAGGCTCGTTCATCGAGATGATACGCCTGACCGTTGGCAGAACGCCCGACGTCATTATGGGTAAGCCGCACAAGACCGCAGGTGAAAGACTTGCGCGCAAGTACAATCTCCCCGCAAAGAAGATTGCAATGGTCGGCGACAGACTGTATACGGACGTAGCGTTCGGCAAAAACTGCGGATTTGTGTCAACTCTCGTGCTGTCTGGAGAAACGACGGAGGATATGCTTCCGAAGTCAAAGATTAAGCCCGATTACGTTTTTGCAAAGGTTAAGGATATAATTCCTGCACTCATAAGTGAATGATAAAATATTGAATGCGCCGTCCTATATGGACGGCGTTTTTTTTGTGCGTAATCGCTTTGAATGTAGAAGTATTAAACGTAACGATATAGTAAACGCGTAAATTTCGATGCGCACGAGCGGGTAGTTTTTAATGAGAGATTAAACAAGCTTATACAAAATATTCAAAAAGACGACAGCTTGCTGTCGCCTTTTTGATAAGGGGGAGATTATATTCGTCTTAGGTGAATTTTGTAGATTTTGCTCACTTTTCTTCGAGTACGAGTACGTCGAGGGGATTGATAACTTCGCCGTTCTTATACATTTCGAAGTGCAGGTGTGCGCCGCTGAGTGACTCCTTGCCGTTGGTTGCGGACATCTTGCCGAGAAGCTGACCTTGCTGTACGGTCGCGCCTACTTCGAGAGTAGAGGGCGCTTCAAGTGACATATACTTCGTGGTGTAGCCTTCCTCGTGTTCGATAACGACGTAGTTGCCTTCGAGTTCAGAGTAGCCCGTTTCCTTGATTACGCCGTCCGCAGACGCATAGACGTTGAGGTCGGTTGACGTATAGTCGAGTGCGCAGTGGGTTTCAAACTGATTAAGACTGCTGTTGAACCATACGAACTTCGTTTCGTCGTAGCTGAGCGAAATCGTACCGTTGCAGGGACTTATAAACGTCAGCTTTTTGATTGGCGGAGTGGGATTATCGGGTTTGTCGGGCGTAGGCTTGTTGTCGTCCGGTTCCGGATTGATGACCGTTTGGTTGTCATCGTCGCCGCTGTTCAAACCGCTGTCAGGCGTACCCGTTGAATCGTGCGTCACCGCGAGTGCGATAACCGTAGCAACTGATGCTATGCAAAGAATGATAAGAAAATAGAATGCGTTGCGTTTCATAAAGCCGCCGAAGCGTTTTGCTGCAACTGAAAATTTGCTCATATTGTACCTCCAAGATGACACTATTATTGACGGCAAAACTCTGATTTATACAGGCGTATAAAACTTTTTTTTGAAAAACGGCTTTTAATATTTTGATGATTGATTCAGTGTGTTGACGGTGCGAAATTTGTAAATTATAATATATATTATGTATTTTGATATAAACCAATCGCTATACGACTTTATGCGCACGTATCACAAAAAGGGTGATACGCTTGCCGTTGCGCACGCGCGCCGCAAAATGAACTTCCCGCGCTTTTTCAAGGAAGTGGACCGAGTGGCGGCGGGGCTTTATGCTCTTGGCGTGAGAAAGGGAGATATCGTAATACATACGCTTCCGAATATACTTCAAAGCGTTGTCGTCACGTACGCGCTGTCGCGTATTGGCGCAATCGCTTCTATGATACATCCGCTTTTGTCGGTGGACGAGTTCGCCGCGGCGGTGAAAAAACAAAATCCCAAGGTCGTATTTTTGTCGGATATAAACAGCCGTAAGTTCTCGCCTAAGTGCGGCGGCGCAAAGCGTGTAATATGTCCCTACCTCGTGTACGGATATATCGGTTTGCCTCGCGCAAAGGAGTTTGTGCCGAACGAGAGCGACGGAAGTGAGATTGCGTTTTATATGCACTCCGGCGGCACGTTTGGCGAGCCTAAAACTATCAAGCTGTCCGCTCGCACCGCAAACGCTATGGCGGGTAATCTGCTTTGCTATCTTGACGACAAATTCAACGAGAACAACCGTATGCTTGCCGCGCTTCCTATGTTCCACGCATTCGGGCTGTGCGTAGGCGTTCACGCGGCGATGTGTTCAAATATGGCGGCGATTCTCGTCCCGCGCTTTAAGGTTAAGGCGGTGACGAAAGCTATTGCGAGATACAAGGTCACGACGGTAATTGCCGTGCCGAGAATGATATCCAAATTGCTTGCATATCCCAAGTTTTCGGGGAAGGGTATTTCAAGCCTGCAAGACGTCTACGTGGGCGGCGACAGCGTGAGCGACGAGCTTGTGCATAGCTTCGATAAGCGTATGAAGGAATGCGGCGCGGACGGAATGCTCTCACCGGGTTACGGACTTACGGAAACCGCTTCCGTTTGCGTACTTACGCATAGGGGAGATTTCGTATCGGGGTCCGTTGGCAATCCCATAAACGGGGTGGACGCGCGTATCGTGGACGAGAATATGAACGAGCTTCCTGTCGGCGAAATCGGCGAGCTTATCATAAGCGGCGACCAGACTATGGACGGCTATCTTGACGGCAATCAAGAGGAAGACGATAAGGTGTTCGTCTGGCTTGACGGCAAGCGTTTCGTACGTACTGGCGACCTGTGCAAGAAGGATAGCGAGGGTAGGCTGTACTTTATGGGTAGGCGCAAAAGGCTTATCAAGATTTCGGGTATGAACGTTTTCCCGTATGAGATAGAGCGCGTCGCAAGAGAGCTTCCGTTTATCTCAGAGTGCGTTGCGATAGAGTATAGGGTAAAGGGCAAGCCGTTTATCAAGCTACTCATAGAGGGAAGCGTGACGGAAGCGCAGAAGAAGGAAGTAATTGCGCATATATCTCGCCGTATGTCGCACTGGAATACTCCAAGCGCGGTGGAGTGCGTAGCGGAGTTCCCGCGTACGCGCATAAGCAAGATAGACGTCAAAAAGTTAGAAGAGCAGTTTGGTGGTTGATATAGTGCAGGTTATATGACCGTCATTGCGAGGAGTGAAGCGACGAAGCAATCCAGAAACTCACTTGTAAAGGCTGAACGGTCTGGATTGCCACGGCAATAAATTGCCTCGCAATGACGAAGAGGATAATTGCTTTTCAATGCCGAAGGTGACAACTGCAAGATAAAGAACGATAATAAATAATAATCACAAGAAGTGTGTGTTTTCATTTTCACAAATGTAAATATGTCATAATTTTGATATGAATTGTATTTGCCATATATGCGAATATGTGCATACTTGTATGTCTATTATTTTCCATTGAGAGCAAAAACGCTTGCAAAACCTTGGGGATTTTGCAAGCTTTAATTTGTCACCGTATCTGGTTAAAAGTGGGTTATTTTATGGGGCTTTGTATGGATATCCGCACAACCGCCGTGTTTTGTGGGGTATATTTGCAATACGAAAACTCAATCAGCGGTCAATTTCTCAACGTGATTTGCCGTAAAACCGTGTATTTAGGTGAAAGCTTAGTTTATGCGTTTTCTTCCAAGCTATGCTTATATGCTTTGAGGATAACGTCACGCATAAGCTCGCGCGTTTCAGTGTTTATCGGATGTGCAATGTCCTTAAACTCGCCGCTCGGAGTCTTTCTGGAAGGCATTGCGATAAACTCGCCGTCGTTGCCTTCGATAATCTTGATGTCGTGCAAGGCAAGACAGTCGTCGATGATGATGGACGCCACTGCGCGAAGTTTGCTGTTCTCTGCATTCACCATGCGGATTTTTACGTCTGTAATTGTTATCATAAGGGTTTTCCCTCCACTTATTATAAATAAAGATTACCATACTATTGTGTCCATTTCAAGCCTAAATTTTTCAAATACCCGCAAAACAATTTTATGGCTAATCTGACGACTGAAAAGAGTGTTTATACAAAACTAAAATATGGCGTTCACTGTCAAATTTATTTTGCGACTCATATAGTGGCGTATGACGAATTTGAAGGATAAGAAAATACATTTTATCGGTATTGGCGGCGTTGGGGTGAACGCGCTTGCAAAACTTGCGATGGATAGCGGTGCGGAGGTGAGCGGAAGCGACGCAAAGCTCAATAATCTGTGTGCAAGGCTTATGGAACGCGGAGTGAAAATATGCGAGGGCGAGAACGCTTCGATGATAAACGGCGCTGATATGGTTGTTTACTCGTCGGCGATAAAGTGGGATAACGCGGAGCTTGTTTTCGCGCGCGAGCATAATATTCCAACTCTTGAAAGACAGGAGTTTTTGCGCGAGGTGTCAAAGGACTATTCGCAAGTCGTAGGAATTGCAGGTACGCACGGAAAGACTACTACGACAGCAATGCTTACGCATATACTTGCTTTGTGCGGAAAAAATTTCGTATCGATGATTGGCGGCGAGAGTGTAGACTACGGGAATTATGTCAATAATAGC
>CAMWIB010000009.1 GCA_947174215.1 uncultured Clostridia bacterium | reverse complement strand
AAATAGCAATTCGTGCCGTCAAATTCATTTATCAAATAAACATCATCGGCGATTTTTGTAACGGGCAATTCTTTTATCATATCAATAAATCTCTTTATTTTCTCGCTGATATTTCTTTTCGAATAATTCCATTCTAAAAAAAATTGCAGGCACGCATAAAAACAGTGCCTGCATTTTTTTAGTTGAGATTGTATCTCTTCTTGAATTTGTCTACGCGTCCGCCGGTGTCAACCAATTTCTGCTTACCCGTAAAATAAGGGTGGCACTTGGAGCAAATTTCAACTTTCATCTCGGTCACGTCCTTGGTGGTACCGGTCTGGAAAGTATGTCCGCAAGCGCAGGTGACGGTCACGTCATGGTATTTAGGATGAATACCTTCTCTCATTCTCGTACTCCTATATTCGTTTTTTTACGCCCACACGCGCCACGTTACGCGTATATGACATAAAGTTTCTTTATTATAATATCAAAAAAATACGTTGTCAATTATTTTAATGGGATAGCGAGCATTTTGAACGGATATTTTATATTAGCAAAGCTCGCGCAGTAAACCGTCGCGCACTTCTACAAGCTCTTTATCGCTCAACTCCCTATCGAACTGCGCACGCTCTATCCTTCCGCTATGCGTAATTTTTACAGGGTTATCCCCTATCACGTAGTAGTCGTCGGCGAGCAACAGGCACTCGTCAATAGCGTGGGTAACGAAAATCACCGTACGCTTCTCCATCTGATTGAGCTTTACGAGTTGTTTTATAAGCCTTGCTTTGAGTGCGGTATCGAGCGCCTTAAACGGCTCGTCCAAAAGCAATATCTTGCTTGGATAGAGATACGCTCTTGCTATCGCCACTCGTTGCGCCTGTCCTCCGCTCAGCGTAGTGGGAAGCTTGTTCGCAAGGTCGGATATTTCAAGCAGATACAGCATTTCATATATTCTCAGCTTACGCTCAGTCCTGCTCTTATACACGCCGCGCAGAATCATATCCAGATTCTTGTACACGGAAATCGTAGGAACGAGCCTGTCGTTCTGGAAGATGTAGCTCACCTCTCCGTCTTTCTCAATACTCCCCTCGTACGGCAAAAGCCCCGCGATAGCGTTGAGCAAGGTTGTCTTTCCCACACCGCTTCCGCCAAGCAGAACGCTTATCTTATTTTCGGCAAACGGGATATCTAAACCGTCGAATATCGTTTTGTCGCCGTACGAAACCTTCAAGTCTTTTATATTTACCCCACAAACAAGGACGTTTGTGGGAACCCCATCATTTACCCCACAAACAGGGACGTTTGTGGGGACCCCGTTATTTACACCCGACATCTCGTCACCTCCCATATCTTTTTCAAAATCGCCACGACCGCTTCAAGTACGAAGCTGAACACGATAGCAATAAGCGTCCATGCAAGCAGGTAGCTCACGTTGAATGTAGCATATGCCTCTTGAATTCTCTCTCCAATACTTAAAGTAATACTTACGAGTATCTCAGAAGCAATCACGACTTTCAGCGTAAGAGATAGCGTAGACTTACTTGTATCGAAAAGGCAATTTGCAATGGAGGGTATATAGATAAATCTGATTTTGTCAATCGGACGCACGTTATACAGCTTAGCCATTTTAAGCAGGTCTTTATCCACTCCTACGATTGCGCTGTGGAAGGATGAATACATAATTGGAAACGCAATCAAAAAGCCGACGGCTATCGCCATAGAGTTATCTTCCATAAACGCGTACAGTATGAGTATGACGGCAACGGTAGGAGCGGCTCGCAGAAACGTCACGATAGGCGCAAGAACCCTATGTAATGGGTTGAACAGCCCCGCGAGTGAAGCGAGTACCAAAGCAAGCGCAAACGACAGCGCAAAGCAAAGCAACGTGCGTAGAAGCGTATATCCTACGCTTTGCCAAAACGTATCCCTACTTCCGAGAGCAAAAAACTTTTGCAGTACGACAGACGGCATAGGCAAAACGAACGAATTGTCCTTAATCTTTGCCACAATAGCCCAAACTGCCAGCATTATTGCAAATGCCAGCAGCGGGTAAAAAATATTCATAGCTATTCGTTTAGCCGTCTTTTTGTCTATACTGATACCTTTCATTAAGTTATATTCTGCCTTAATACCCTTAATTTTACCACAATTCTCACTTTATCGCAACGTAGCGATAATTTGTATCGGCGTCGTATTACCGTTTATTTTAATCCTAAAACTGTTTATAACCAGCTTAGCCAAACTGAATAACGGCTTAGCCGAACAGTTTACCAAACCAACTGTCCCAATCAATCGCTTTTCCCGTTTCGACGTCAACAGGCTCTACGTTTTTAAGGAAAGCGATAATTTCACTTTTATCTTCCGCGTCGAGTCTGTCGCACTCAATCGCGCATCTCGGAATGCTCGGCGCAGGGAAAGCCGCACCTGCATACAGATTCTGACTTGCGAACTCAGTTACTTCTGCGGGATGGTCCTCTACCCAATCTTTGCTGGCGTCAAGAGCGTCAAAAAGTGCATTCATAAACTTTACGTCGTTAGCAAGCGCCGTACGCACAAACAAACCAGCCTGCGGATAAGAGTCGCCGTTTACCGTCGGATTCACCGCTTCGTACGCCTTTTGCATATCCATTTCGGCATTAAGAGATTGCTTTAACTTGAACTGAGTTGCCGCAGGCTCGCCGACTACCATATACTGTACGGTATTCTTACTATACTCTGACATAGCGGCTGAACCGTCACCGACGTATTTTACAAGCACTTGATTTCCGCTCGGCGTACCGCTCTCGATAATCTGTATACCGTTGTTTGCCATAACGTATCTGAACACCATTCCGGGTACTGCATTCTTTCCGATACACGCAACGCTCTTACCCTTTATATCGTCAATTGTGAGCGTGTTTCCACCCTCCTTCTTTCCGACCATAAAAAGGCTACCCTCAACGGCAACGCTCACAAGCTTGTAGTCCTTGCCTTGGCGTATCAGGTCTGCACCTGTATTAACAGGCATAATCACGACATCTGCTTTATCCGCACCCATTTCAAGCGCGATTGTTTGCGGACTTACTACGTCATATTCCATCTTAGTTCCGTCAAGCGTAGGATTATCCGTTTTTAGTCTGAGCATAGCAAGCGCGGGAGTACCCTGCGGAGCGGCAAAACGAATGACTTGACCGTCGTATCTCGAATACCCTTTGTCGCCCTTATCGCACGCGACAAAGCCCACAGACATAGCTACAACGACCGCTATGATTGCAACGATTGAAAGAATTCTTACAATCTTCTTCATGTTTACACCTCGTAATAGTTTATATTTTCCGATTTTTTAGAATACTTTTCTACAAAACCGCATTTTTTAGAAATGTCACTTACAAGTTTTCCCATTATTCGGAAATTTCAAAAGACGTCAGCGCAGATTTTACAGCAAGACTTCCAAACTGTCCGAGCTTACCCGTAAGCGCAGATACTCTCTCCTGCGAGCCTTCTACGATAAGCGCAATCGTATTCACGCCGTCGCGCGGCACACCCATACGCCCAACGATTATATCCGCAAAGTCGCTCAACACCTTCTGCATTTCACCAACAACCGAACGGTCACCCTTGACAACAATGCCCACAACACCTATTCTTTTCATAGCATCTCCTTAGTATTCACTCTTTAATCAATAATTCATCGTGTACTCTAAACAGAATAGCCCCCTCTTTCCCTTCGGGCTTTTCTCCCACCACTCGACAATCACCCCACAAACAGGGACGTTTGTGGGGACCCCGATATGACGTTCCCTACAAAAGTGTGCGTCGCTCGTGGGGGCGACATTCGGCGCAAAAATTAAAACATAACGAGAAGGAAACCAACGAGAAGTCCAATAAACAAAGATAGCGTAGGTAGCTTGCTCTTCCACATAAGTATAGACTCGGGGAGAAGCTCGCCAAACACAACGTAAAGCATTGCGCCGCTTGCAAAGCCGAGCGACAGTACAAGCATAATCTTGTTTATACCACCGAGGGCAAAGCCTATAAGCGCACCAAAAACCGTCGGCAGTCCGCTTAGTGCGGTAAGAAGAATTGCTTTGGGCTTGCTCATTCCTCCCGATATCAGCGGCACGGAAACCGCCATTCCCTCTGGGATATTGTGCAAGCCTATGACTATCGCCATAATAAAGCCCGCGCCCGAAAACAGATTGGAGATGAGATTCTCCGTCGCGGCGTAGGACGCTCCGATAACCATACCTTCGGGAAGATTGTGCAATGCAATCGCGCACATCATTACAAGTCCCGCAATGAACAGCTTTGACTTTTGATTTTTGTGCGTTTCATAGTGGTCTGCGTGAATAAGCTCGTCAAGATTATCTGCGGTGGCGGGGTGATTTTCGTCAATATGCTCTACCTCTTTATTCGTCGCTTTGTCGATGAAGAAGTTGAGAAGATACACTACGACGTATCCTGCAATAACCGCAGCTACGACTATAATAGTCGTAGTACTCGGCAGTTCGCCCGCACGCATAAGCTCTATCGGCTCGCTCATAAGGTCGAAGCATACGACAGCAAGCATTATGCCCGCCGCAAACGAAAGCAACAGACTCACTATCTTGTTTGAGTCACGCTTAAACAGCGCACCTACAAGTCCGCCTATGCCCGTACCAAATACGCCGGATATAAATGTTATCACTATAATCGCAAGATATTCCATATATAAGACCACTTCGCTAACAGATATAATATACTCAACGCATATAAAACACAAGCAATCGACTATATATAATTAAGGTTTTATAAAATATATATAGATTAAGCTAAAAATATGATTCGGATATTTTCTAAACTATTATAAAGAAAAGTAAAATTGCGTTATAGAGATGAAATGCGCGAAAACGCCCCATTGACAACAAGCCCAACGTATACGTAATACGTGACTTGGTGGCAATGAGGCGGTGACAAAGCAGTTCGCTCTATAACACAATTTTACAGTTGTTCGAAGTCGGCAACCCCATGCTTACACAACGGACAAACATAATCCTCGGGCAATTCCTCGCCCTCGTAGACGTAGCCGCAGACCTTGCATACCCAGCCTTTCTTTCCCTCGGTTTGCGGACGGGGCTTGACTTTGTTCTGATAATAGGTATACGTCATAGTTTCAGTTGGCTCTATAACGCGGGACTCGGTGACGGTACAGACGAACATACCGTGCGTGTCGAGGTCGATATAGCGCTCTACTTTGAGCGACATAAATGAGTTGATGTATCTGCTGAGGAACACCACGCCGTTATCCGAGCGCAGGAGCTGTTCCTCATTTGCGAATTTATCGGTATCTCTGCCGCTGTGGAAGCCGAACTGCTCGAACACGGAGAACGGAGCTTCGGTTGACAGACAGTTGACGTTGAGAACACCCGTCTTTTTGATAATCTCGTGGGAGTAGTTAGCCTTGTTTATCGCAACGCCGATACGGTTTGGCGAGTTTGTGAGCTGAGTCACGGTGTTGACGATAAGACCGTTGTCCTTGTCGCCGTCCTTGGACGTGACGACGTACAGGCCGTAGCCAATCTTGAAGAGTGCGGTGAGGTCGTTCTTATCCGCCGCCTCGGAACGCGCAACGTAATCTCTGCAAAGCTCTTTTGCAAGTGCGTCAAGCTGAGCCGTAGACTCCTCGTTGAGTGCGGAAAGTATGCGTACGGTATTTTCTGCATACGTGAGGTTTTTACAGCCTTCAAGCATACCTTTCATCACCTTCGTAGCGAGAGGCGCCCAGCTTCCGTTTTCGATAAACGCAACATGGCGATTCTGGAAATTGCGCTCGGTGAGATGGTTGATAAACTCTCTCATGAACGGGAATATCTCAGCGTTGTACGTAGTGGTTGCAAGCACAATCTTGCTGTACTTAAACGCGTCCTCGACTGCTTCCGCCATATCGTCACGGGCAAGGTCGAACATTGCAACGTGTTCGCAACCGTTTTGTTTGAGCTTCTCTGCGAGCAATTCGACCGCCTCCTTGGTGTGTCCGTACACTGACGTATACGCAATCACTATGCCGTCCTTTTCAGCCTGATAGGATGACCACGTGTTATACAGATTGAGGTAATAGCCGAGGTTTTCCGTGAGAATAGGTCCGTGCAACGGGCAGATAATCTGAATGTCAAGTCCCGCCGCCTTTTTGAGCAACGCCTGAACTTGCGCGCCGTACTTGCCGACTATGCCGAAATAATAACGTCTTGCCTCGCACGCCCACTCCTCGTCCACGTCGAGTGCGCCGAATTTGCCGAAGCCGTCCGCTGAGAACAAAACCTTATCCGTCGAATCGTACGTGACGATAACCTCCGGCCAGTGTACCATAGGCGCGGTGACGAAGGTGAGATTGTGCTTTCCAAGCGAAAGCGTACTGCCCTCGCCAACGACTATTCTGCGCTCCGCAAAATCAGTGCCGAAGAAGTTTTTCATCATCACGAACGCCTTTTGAGATGAAACCACGGTTGCTGTCGGATATGCGTTTGCAAATTTGACGATATTCGCAGAATGGTCGGGTTCCATATGCTGAACGATAAGATAATCAGGCTTTCTTCCGCCGAGTACGCCTGCAATATTTTGAAGCCACTGCTCGCCGAAGCGCGCGTCCACAGTGTCGAACACCGCAATCTTGTTATCCATAACGACGTAGGAATTGTACGCCATTCCGTTTTCAACGACGTACTGACCTTCGAACAAATCTACTTCGTGGTCGTTTACGCCAACATACTTGATATCTTGAGTGATATTCATATATTCCTCCAATATTTTTTTCGCTGAAAGTATAGCACAGAGCAAATGCGTTTTCAACAGTATAAATAGAAAATTATATTGATTCTATATATATAATATAATAAAAGAAACGCACCGTAAAAGAAATCCAATAAAACGGCGATTATTAAAAATGTCACCCCCCATATAAGAGGTGACATTTTTTATCGTATAAAGTCAATCGACCTTACTCCATCTGACCGGGCTTCGGCTTGCTTTCAAGCGAGGTGCATCCGTCAAACGCGGAAACCGATACGTTTTCAAGTCCGTTGCTATCCGCAAACGTGAAGGACGCAAGTGCGGTACATCCGTCAAACGCGTGCGCTTCTATCGACGTGAGCGTTGACGTAACCTTTACGCTTGTAATCTTGGTGTTTCCTGCAAATGCGGAATCGCCAATCGCAGTGACCTTGAAGGTTGACGGCACGTTTACGCCGTTAATCTGAACGGTGAAGGAAACCGACTCAGGTATCACAATGCTTCCCGAAAGGCTGAACGGTTGTCCGACTACCGTTGCGACCTTATTATTCACGTCGGAGAAATCAAGTCTGTAACGGATACCGTTGATGAGTGCGTAGACGCATCCGTCCTCCGCCGCGTCATTGGTTAAACAATTCCAGACGACGGGACACTCCGCATTCCAGCTCGCGTCCCAATTCGCCGCCGCGGACTTTGCAAGACGGCTGTACACCGTGAGTGCGCCGCACGAAGCAAACGCGTTAGAACCTATGTTCGTAATTCCTGTGAACAGCTCAAATCTCGTAAGGCTGAAACAACGGTTGAACGCCATTTTAGAGATTGTTTTGAGGTATATATCCTGTCCGGTCACACTTGAAAGGAGTACGCAACCGTCAAACGCACTGAGTCCGATGACTTCCAGATATACGGGGAGCTTGACGCTTTCAAGCTTGGTATTATTTTGGAAGGTCTGGTTTTCAATCTGTTTGAGCTTGGTGTTCTTGCTCAAATCAACGGAGATAAGACCGCTGTTGAAGAACGCCATAGTTCCGATAATTTCAAGTCCCGTAGCGCCGCTGAGGTCAAGGTGCTTCAAGCTTATGCAGTTCTTAAATGCACCCGCCGCAAGCACCGTGAGCTTATCCGGCACGCGGTCAATCGTCTTGAACAGGTATTCGCTTCCGCTTGAAACGAATATCGGCGTAATTGCAACGTCGTTCTTGTCTACGATGTTGACTTCCTGATAGATTGTATCAGGCAAGTAAACGTCGATGCTGCCGCGTTCTACGTCAAGCTTCAAGCCTTTCTCAATACCGATAATTCTGAATTTCTTATGCTCATTCGCATTGATGACGTAATCGCTTCCGATGACGAGAGTGTTTCCAAGCACCAAGCCCTCGATAGCAAGGCTCTTTAAGACTGCGGGCTGTATCGTCCATGTCGTTCCGTCTACGACCTCGGTGTACTCTCTGCCCACTTTCTCAAAGTAACCCTTACCGCTTGCCTCGTCGTATTCGGTAGCAGGAATGCTGATTTCCTCTGCATCCGTTATACTTGCGGTATATACGCCACTGAGCAACGTACATCCAGCAAAGGTATTCACACCGATTTTCTCTATCGTTTCAGGCAAGTATATTGCTGAGAGCGTACGGAAATTCTCAAATACACCCTGTATAGTTTCGGAAATATCGCCGATTTGAACAACCGTGTATTCCTTGTCGCCAATCATGCAGGTGCTTGGAACGACGATTGTAATCGGGTTCGCTTCGCCCTTCCATCTCGTAATTCTTGCGGTACGCTGCTTCTCGTTGACAATAGCGTACTCGAAGGAGTTGCTATCCGCCTCTGCGACTATAATGTAGTTGAGCGTAAGCTTCAAAACGCTTGCCGCGTCGTTGCCGCTATACTGTATTTCAAGCTTGTGCATACCGAGTACGGAAGTTACGACTTCGGAAATGCCGTTAATCTTAGCGTCGTCCACACTCGTAAACGTAAACCTGTTTGCAGATATTCTTATGCTATCGACAAAGCCGTCTTCCTTTTTCATGTTAATGGAGAAGTCGTCCAAATAGCTCTCTGCCGCACCGTTGACGGGAATTACGACAGCCTCGGACTGAGTCATCTCGACGTACTTAGGAATGACGACCGTGTACGTAAACTTAAATCTGTACGTACCCAGACCGTGGAAGTTGACGGTAAGCGTGGTTTCCTTTGCACTTGCGGCGATACGCGTATTGAAGTCGTTTGGAGTGCTTACGTCAATCGTTTCCTTCTTGCCGTTGATGTCGAGGTATACGAACTTTATCTGTCCGCCTGCGTAAGAGGTATAGAAAGTGGGATAGGTTGAGTCTTTCACCTGTCCGCTGATACCCTCGAACCAGTACTTGCTGTTCATATCGTTAAGACCGTTTGCGGAAACTGATTTCGTCTGGTCGGTTTCGTAATTTGCGGAAGTATAGAATTTAAGGTTGTTCGCCGCGTTATTCGCATCCTGAATAGCGTTGTATACCGTGACGATATAGTCAACACAGCCGTCGGTGCTGCCGTTGTACTTAAATTTGAGCGCGTATTTATTTGTCGTACCCGGAACAAGCTCCATAGACATATTATTTGCCAACCAGCCGAGAGGTGCGGTGCTGTTTACGCCCGTTTTACGCGTGACGATGAGCGCGTTTTCAATCAGCTCCTCATTGCCGTCAACAATCTTGCAGTACTTATCCGTAAACGCGTTTTTCGTCTTGTCCGTTTTAAGCAAGAGGTTTGCGACGACTCTTTCATCAATTCTGATAGAAGAAATACCCTCGTCCTGGAAGCTGTCAGGATACATCGTATAGAGGTTGAGCCAGCTACGCGTAATCGCGTCGTCCGTGCTTTCCGCTCCGGAAGCGAGAGCCTTAAAGTAATCTATAACCGCGGCATTGAAGAACAGCGTTGCGCTGAACATCTTTCCGCTTGAATTTGCAAACGTATACTCATCGATGACAGGTGCGCCGTCAAGCTTGCCAACGCCCTTAACGATGTCGGTGAAGATAACGCTCTTCAAGCTGTGCGCGCCGATGAAAGCATAGTCCTCAATCCTCTTGACGGTTGAGTTTATCTGCAACGTATTGAAGTAACGCGCGTACGTATTGAACGCGTTCATAGAAATGACTTCGACGGTGCTTGGAACGACGACGTTCTCACCCGTAGCATTCGTTGTGAAATATGCGTTCATAATTCCGTTTACAACCGTAAACGCGTCGTCCTGCTCTTCAATAAACTTAGTGTCGAGGAATGCGTCCTTGCCTATGCCGAGTATGTTCTCCTCTTTTTCAAAGCTGATATCGGAAAGAACATTGCATCCGCTGAACGCGTTTGCCGCAATGTACTTGACGGTAAACGTAATTGCATCGTCGCCCTCGCCTACCGTGTATTTCTCGGGAACGGTCACTGCGTTCGCGCTTGTATTCAACTGACGGTAGTACACGTTGCCGACGAAGATTGCGTCGTACGTCGGGTTATATAGATTGCTCTCTGCCGAAGCCGTCATAATGCCGCTTCCGTCGAAAGCCGTTTCACCTACCGCTGTGAGCTTGCTATTCGCGGGAACGTTGAATATAACTAAATCAGAAAGTCCGCTGAACGCGTCGTTCTTAATCTCCTTTACGCCCGCAGGCAAACTGAATTCAACGAGTGACTTGCAGTTTGCAAACGCACCGCCCACAATCGTTTCAACAGCGGCAAGCTGAGCGTTGAACTGAGCGCGCTGTTCGGGAGTCATGCGCATACTGTTGGCCATGACGTAATACTCTTCGGGTTTGGAAAGGTCGATAACGTCGGTGTCGCCGCCAACGTATTTGTAAATCATCTTGTTGATAACGATGAAGGACGCACCGTAGTTTGCATAAGTATAATCATTTTCAAACTTGGTATCCCAAAACGCGTTATTGCCGACGTCCTCGATATTGTTGTCGGTCGGGAAAACGACCTCGGTAAGATGAGTGTCGTGCGCAAATGCGCTCGCGCCTATCGTGGTAAGGTTGGTCGCCTTGCTCATATCAATCTTGGTGAGAGCGTTTGCGTTGGAGCATGAATTGAAACCAATCTCTGTTACAGGACGCTCCTTGCCGCCGAAGGTCAACGTGGCGGGAATGATAAGCTCATGCACCGAGTAGTCGTTTATCTTGTCGATACGCAAGGAACCGTCAGCCTTAACGGAAATACCGTCCTTGAACAACAGCTTCGTATACCAGTCGCTTATTCTGCTCTGATACTCCGCTTCGTCGTTCGCGGGAGCGTCGAACTTCCATCTGAGATATGCAACGGGCTGTTCGGTTGAAACCTTGTTTATGCGTTCAAGAGGCGTTACGCACTGATAATCCGTAAACAGGTCGTCAAGCACGAGGTACTTGCTGTCGCTCTCGCCCTTGAAGAAAACGCTCGACTTCGTGTTGGGAGTGTATATCTCGCTGAATTTGAGCATAACCTTCTTGCCTGTTGCGGATATAGTTACCTCTGCAACGTAATCGTCGTAATTAAGACCGTAGTTGAAGCCTGTGAACGTAACTCTGTTAAGCTTGCCGTCAGAGAAGCCGAAACGCGAAGAACTCTCTATAACCGTGTAGCCGAGTTCCTTTGCGTTGTCAACGGTTATCGTCTGACCGTTGTCGTCAACAGACGGTTTGAGATTCTGGAAGAACTCGCCGCCCATCGTGTACAGCGTGAACGAGTAGGTTGCCGCAACCCATTTAGCTTTAAGGACGACGTCCGACTGACCTATGAATGCGTTGAAATCGAAAAGCGTTTCCGTGGCACTGTTAAACCAACCCGCAAAGTAGTAGCCGTTGAGTACGTCGAGCTTTTCTCTCTCGGGTTGAAGCGCAACGCCTATGCCGCGCGCAACGCTGAGCTTGCCGTAGAACTCGCCGCCCTCTTCAAAATAAGTCCTCGGGTCTACCTTGTCGCTTTGTACGTCCGCTTCCCCCGGGAAGTTGAGGTCGTACGTGACAGAAACTACGTCGTCCGTCCAGTTGGTGGTGAATGTCGTATCTTTTGAAATTGTGTAGGGGAAATTATCTTCGCTTTTTGCGCTAAGCGTGATGTCGCCGTCGGATACGGAAGTGAGCGCCTTGCCCGCCATGCTCATCTGGAACGAGTTTACAAATTCGCTCCAACTGTGAATCACTGCGCCCTTCTCGACGTTGACGGAAGCCTTAGAACCGTCAGTCGTTCCGAAGTACGCCGTAGCTACTTTCGTGGCGTCGCTCTTATCTCTCAAATCGAACGTATAGTTGACAAGCGAAATTGCGCCTGACTTGTCTTTGAGGTGAAGCTCGAACAAGCCCTTCAAAACCGTGCCTTCATGAGTCGTGGTCACGTGTATGTCGTGGTGTCCGACGGTAGTCAACTTCTTCAAGTCCGCTTCGTCCACCATCTCTTTGGTAACTCCGCCGAGCGGCGTTTCACGAACGGTAGCGCCATGCTCGTCTGTGTAAACCACGGAGTACTGCACGTAACGCTCCAACTCGAACTCTTCAACAAAAATACTGCTGAATATCGACGACGGGGCGATTGGGAAATCAAATTTAAGACTGGGCGTCAAGGTTGACGTGCCTGTGCCATTATTTCCTCCCCCCACATTGTCGGGCAACTCTTTTTTGTTTGTCTGTTGATTGCAAGCCGCAAACGTGAAAACCATAATCACGGTCAACAACAAAAACAACACTAAACTGATACGCTTCTTCATAATTCCACCTTACCTATCACGCGTATACGCGCGTATAATGCGCGCACGTAGTAATACGTATATCATAATACAACAATGCTGATAATATGTCAACACCCACTTGAACGCCTTTCTTGCTTGATATTGTAAAACAGGCATTCTAAATGGGTGTTTTGAAGAAAAATTTGCAAAATAATTTTTATTTTTTTGTCGTAAATTTGTGTTTTTTCGCGGGCGCGAGCAGTCCGAATCCCATTTATGCGGAGTTTACAGTTTTACTTCTATACACTCAAACAGCTTGCGGCTCACGCCGTATTACATACTGAAATAAATGCGAATCAGCCCCCGAAAACGTCTTTGAGGATATCCGCGTACAGCTTTCCGTTGTTGTCAAAATCCATTGCGGAAATAAAATACTTTTCCGCCGCAAGGTGATTCTCTCTTGCCTTGCCGAGCTGTTCGACGGCAAACGCGGTGTGCAACATAACGTAGTTCTTTTCCTCCTCTATTGCGCGGGTTTGCGTAGCGGCGTCGTATACGCACAGATTGACGTTTTCCTTCACAGCATTCGTCATATGCCCTATATCGCTCACCACAACGGAATCCCCCACGACAAAGCCGTCCGTCACTTTTGGATTGAGAGGATTGAGTATCACCGTGCCTCCCTCTATAAGCCCGCACAGTTCGTCAAAAAATACGGATTTTGCCGCCGCGCTTCCGCTCACCTTGTAAATGAATTTGTCGCGCAGATGGTCGTAATACGTATCCTCGCCGCTCGGGCATATCGCGTGAGTAAAAAGCCTTCTTCTCGGTGCGTTATTCTTCTTATCCTTGCGGAGTCCAGACGCGATAACCGCGGCATACGCGCGTATATCCGCCGCCTTCAAATCCTGCATTTCAAGTGCGATTTGATTTTCAAAATGGCATAGAGCCGCTTTTAAGTGCTGATAGGCACGGATGAAATGCTGCTTTTTATTTTTCAACAGCTTTTCTATCTCCTCTTTATGCGCAGATAGCTTATCGTACGACAGACTGCTTGCGAGGTCGTATAGGAAATCCTTAATCTTTGGCAAGTCCGCGCCCGACGCGTGCGGCGCAGTTGCGTCTACAATCGCCGTATCAAGCTCCTTGATATACACGCCGTCAAGACTGTCGGGGTCCCCCGAACAATACCATAACTCATAATCGTATCCCCTATTTTTCGCTTCTGCGGCAAGTCTTTTGAGTATAGACGACTTGCCCGTTCCCGGTCCGCCCTTCAACAATATCACTCTGCGCTTATTCTTTAATTCGGTTTCATAGTTGCCTACGAAGCCGTATGCTGTATTGTTTCCAAGAAAATACCTTTCCATAGTTCACCTCGCATTATGCTATGATTTGTTCGCATCAAAACGTGATTGTCAGTCCGTAAGCAAGGATATCCATATATCTCAACCGCTTCACAATATTTTTTTTAACCACTCTAAAAAACTTCCGAATTTGTAAAACTTCAATGAAAAACTCCTATAACTTTCACTGAAATTCGTTGCGCATCTTGCTGTAACAAAAGTTTTGCGAGATTGCATAGCATACCGTATGAAGGAAAATCAAATCACCGTACATCAAACCGACGAAAGAATGTTCTTTCTCTCCCGTATGCTCCGCAAGACGGAGTTTAGCGCGCCGCTTCACGTATTCGCGCCAAATATCCTCGTTGACGTTGATACTCTTGACGGCATACCCGACGGCGCGGACGTCGTACTCGGCAAGTGCGCCGACGGAGTTTCTATAATCGCGGAAAACAAAAATATACGCCTGCACAACATAATGAAAGACGAAAAATTTCAGGCGGTCAATTCAAGGCTCACCGCAGAGGGTGCGCTTATGGTTTTGATTGAACACTCAATCAAGTCCATCGTAGACTGTAACGTACTCGTCATAGGCTTTGGGCGCATGGGCGCGGCTGTAAGTAAGCTACTTAGCAAGCTCGACGTTTCTCTCGATATTGCAACCACCTCGTCGCTACGCCCCGCATACGCGTTTGCAAACAAGGTCGTACCCTCGCGCGACTTCGACTTTTCGCCGTACGACGTAGTCATAAACACCGTGCCGCTCGCGCTCGTCAAGGACTCCGACCTTATGAGTATGAAAAAAGGTACGGTGTATATCGACCTCGCGTCCACTGCCGCTGTAAACCTTGAATATGCAAGATACCTTGGAATCGACGCGGACATATATCCCGCTCTGCCCGCAAAAACCTGCCCGTACAGCGCGGCAAAGGCTATGTGGGAGTACATCTCGGAGGTGATAAAATGACAAAAATAGGACTTTGTATTACAGGCTCTTTCTGTACGCTAAAAAGCATTCTTAGCGCAATCGACGACCTCGTGGCACGCGGCTTCGATATAACGCCAATATTCAGCCACAACGTGTCTACGTTCGATACGCGCTTCTTCAAGCAGGCGGAGTTTGAAAAGTTAGTCGTAGAAAAAACGGGCAAAACGCCCATAAAGACTATCGTGGACGCCGAGCCGTTCGGGACGAGGGAGGCCGTTGACCTTATGCTTGTAGCGCCGTGTACTGGCAATACACTCGCCAAAATCGCATATGGCATAACGGATACTCCCGTAACTATGGCGGTAAAGGCGCACCTTCGCAACAACCGCCCCGTCGTGCTGTCCGTATCCACAAACGACGCACTCGGCGCAAATGCGAAAAATATCGGCGCGTTGCTCAATACGAAAAACGTATACTTCGTGCCGTTCGGACAGGACGCTCCGTTTAAGAAATTCAACTCGCTCGTAGCCGACACTTCGCTGATAGTGCCAACCTGCGACGAGGCGTTGAACGGAAAGCAGATACAGCCTCTACTCCTTCGCTAATAAGCTAAACCGCTCGCCACACACAGTGGCGAGCGTGTACTTATGAGCCTGTAATAATAATTAAAAAGGTGTGCGCAGTTTATAGCTTCCACGCAATTTGAAGACAAGAAAAATTTTTACTTTTTGATACAAAATCATATCAAATTTATTTGCTTTTGCATTTTTACAATTCTATAATGTGGGCGTTATGAAAAAGGCGGGCAATTTCAGTCTTACAAGCGGCAACGTATGGAAAACGTTGCTCATATATTCCATTCCACTATTCGGCAGTGCGCTGGTTCAGCAACTGTACTCTCTCGTTGACCTTCTGGTGGTTGGGAACTTCGCCGCAGAAGGCGCGCTCGCCGTTGACGCGATAGGAAACGCAACGGTTATCATCAACGTACTGCTCTCCTTCGCGCTCGGCGCAAATGCTGGCTGTGCCGTCATCGTCGCAAAATACGACGGTGCAAAAAACAACAAAAAACTCCGTGAAACCGTAAATACCGCGCTTATATCCTTCTCCGTGCTATGCGCCGTCATAATGGCTTTCGGCTTCGGACTCGGGAACGCCTCTCTCAAACTGCTTAGCGTTCACGGCGCGTATTATGACGATTGTCTGTCCTATTTGTATATCTACGTCGGTTCGCTTCCGTTTATATTTCTTTACAATCTTGGATGCGGTATTTGCTCCGCACTTGGCGATTCCAGAACGCCCTTCCTGTTCCTCGTGCTGTCGTCTGTACTCAATATCGCGCTCGACTTCCTGTTCGTGTGCGGGTTCCACTTGGACGTCGCAGGCGCGGCGTGGGCAACTCTCATTTCGCAGGCAATATCCTGCATTCTGACTGCCGTCGTACTCATCAAAAAGATGAAAGCCGTAAAGTCCGACGAGAAGCCGCTCGTATTCAATAGGCACATTCTCAAAGAGCTTACGGTTGCCTCAATCCCTGTTATATTGCAACAGTGCTTCATCTCAATCGGCAACTTCTTTGTCAATAAACGCATAAACTCCCTCGACACGACTGGCGACGCCATTACAGGCTTTACAACGGCGTTCAAGCTTGTCTACATCGCCAACTCATCAGTTATAGCGCTTACAAACGGACTGGCAAATTTCGCCTCTCAGAACAAGGCGGCAAATCAGTATTCGCGCATAAAGCAGGGCTTCATTGTCAACGGCATTTCGGGGGTGCCATTTCCGATTTATTTAAGGATATTTATGCTTGTGTATAATACACTGGACGCGCCCACCGGGCCACACGAACTGGGGG
>CAMWIB010000008.1 GCA_947174215.1 uncultured Clostridia bacterium | reverse complement strand
ATTTGTTATATTATAACTTATATATTTTATACTATAATTCTTTTAATTACAATACTTTGCGGACTTTTGGCGGTTTTTAAGTTTGCCGCACCATTATAATGCCGTCAAATTTACGTAGTCTATCATTAGTTATCCGCAGTCGTTCATCACGTTATCGCAATGTAATCATTATATTTCCGCAGTGCCGTCATTACTCTCTACGGGGATTTTCAGCTTAGTGACCGCCGCCGTAAGTACGCTTACTTCTCTTGCGCCGCCCTTTATAAGTGCCGATGCGCACGCATTTGCAGTCGCGCCCGTCGTAAACACGTCGTCGATAAGTAGCATCTTTCTGCCCTTGACCTCATCGAATACGCAGGCAAACACCCCTTTGAGGTTTTCCTCTCTTTCCTTTCTTGTCAACTGCTTTTGCGCCGCGGTATCCCTCGTCTTTATAAGCGCGGGGAGTACGGGCATATTCAGTCTTTCGCCAACCTCGCGCGCAAGTAGCTCGGATTGATTGAAGCCGCGTTTCTTCTCCTCGTCGTAAGTCATAGGGATGTACACCGCGATATCCGCTTGCATATTACGCTTCAAAAACTCGTCCGTCATCATTGCGCCGAGCGTGCTTGCGATATACTTCTTTCCGCCGAATTTGAGCTTATACACCATATCCTTTGCGATTCCGTCATACACGAGGGGCGCACGGTTTCTCAAAAACTTGTACTCGTTTTGCTGACAACGATTACAGTAGTCCGCTTCGTCTAAAATGGGCGTGCCGCACACAAGACATATATGTTCCGGTATAATGGGCAACTTTGACGTACACTCGCCGCACAGCCTGTATCTTGTCTTAGCTGTCAATTCCTCACCGCAACAGTCGCAGGTGACGTCCTCGGGATAGACCGCGCGCTTAGTGGCAAACAACGCTTTCCAAAAGAAGGTTTTCAAGCGCTCTTTTCTTTTAGCACGCTTTATTGCGCGTTTATCATCACGCGCTTCCCCGCTATCTTTTACACGCGTTTCTTCGTTATCTTTTTCGTGCATATCTCCGTTATCTTTGAAATTGCTTTCGTGCGACTTACCGTCAGTCATAAGCTCCTCCGCTCACTTCCTCTTCGATAAGGTTGATAAGCAAAGAATATCTGCGTGCGGTTTCGTTGTTGCGCACCATACGTTGCATAGTCGTCTTTGAGCCGGATATAACTACCATTCTCTTCGCTCTCGTCACCGCGGTATACAAGAGGTTTCTCGTCTGCAACATATAGTTGGCGTCAAGCGCAAGCACCACTGCGTCAAACTCACTTCCCTGTGATTTGTGTATTGTTATCGCATAGGCGAGCGAAAGCTGTTCCGTATCTCCATATTGATAAACTGACACTTTATCATCATCAAAACGCACGGTAAACTGCATTATCTGCGTATTTATGCTTTCAATCACACCGATATCGCCGTTAAATACGCCCATTCCGCGCTCGATTCTCGTGCCTATCGTTTGAGTCCAAGTCTGCTGATAGTTGTTTTGCAGTTGCATAACCTTGTCACCTTCTCTAAACACGCAATCTCCGCGCCTGAATTCCTTTTTATGGGGCGACGGTGGGTTTATAACGCTCTGCAATTCCTTGTTCAAGTTTATCGTGCCTGCAAGACTGCGCTTCATCGGGCAAAGCACCTGTATATCCTGAGGCTTCATATTGAGGTACTTGGGCAACCTCTTGGTGACAAGCGCAAGTACGCTTGCGCAAATCTCTTCCGCGCTCTGTCTTTCCTCAAAGAAAAAGTCCTTACTCTTGTTATCAATCTCGGGCATCAAGCCGTTGTTTATCTTGTGCGCGTTGGGAACAATCTTGCTTTGCTCCGACTGTCTGTATATCTGCGTGAGATAGCTCACAGGGAAGTGTCCGCACTTAATTAGGTCGTTAAGCACGTTGCCCGCGCCAACGGAGGCAAGCTGGTCCTTGTCGCCTACAAGCACGAGTCTGCACCCTCTTTCAAGCGCGTTTATCAGAGCGTTGAACACAAACTCGTCAACCATACTGACCTCGTCAACTATTACGACGTCAAGCGGGAGTCTTGTATGCTCGTCATAGGTGAAGTGTCCTTCGCCGTTCTTCCAATCGAGGTCAAGCATACGGTGTATCGTCTTTGCTTCCTCGCCCGTTGCCTGCGACAGTCTCTTTGCCGCTCTGCCCGTAGGTGCGCACAGCGCGACTCTCTGTCCAAGATTCTTGAAAAGATTGAGTATGCATTTGACGATAGTCGTCTTACCCGTACCCGGACCGCCCGTCACAATCTGCACGCCGTTTTCTATTGCCGCCTTTACTGCGTCCGCTTGATTTGGGTGTAGCTCGAAGCCTGCCGCATTCTCGAATCGCTTTACCTCGTCGTCAACGCTGACTCTGAAATCGGCGGCTTCCTGCTTCAATCTGAGCAATTTTCTCGCAATATTTCGCTCTATATTAAAGCTCTTTTTCAGCATTATTGCAACGTGTTCGCCCGTGTCATAGCGCACAAGGTCGCCGAGCATAACCATATCCTGCACGTTGTCGCGCACGCGCTCGTCGGGGTTGTCGCACTCCATTGCAAGCAAGCTGAGTGCCGCCTGCATAAGCTCGTCCTCTGGGAGATAGTTGTGTCCTGCGCGCACTGCGGCGTCTTTAAGAAGATACGTGATTGCCGCGCATATACGATAATTGCTATCTCTGCCTATCCCAAGCTCCGCCGCAATTCTGTCTGCCGTAGCAAAGCCCACGCCGTCGATATCGTCAACGAGCATATAGGGATTCTTGCGCACGTTCTCCTCCGTCTTTATCTCGTAGGTCTTATAAATTTTCAGCGCAAGATTTATCGTTATGCCAAGCTTTTGCAGAAACATAATGGAGTCCTGCATCTTTTGAAGCTTGACGTAATTCATACAAAACTCCGTTGCTTTTTTGAGTGACACACCCCTGACCTTTGCAATCTCTATGGGATACTTCATCATTTCAAGCGAGTTTACGCCGTACATATTTACGATTGCTTCCGCTGTTACAGGACCTATGCCGTGTATAAGACCGCTCGACAAAAACTTGATTATACCGGTAAGCTTTGACGGCTGACTGACAGTCACCTTGTCCGCCACAAACTGCTTACCGTACTGTGTTTTGACCTTAAACTTACCCTCAACGCTTATATTTTGACCTGCGCTTACGGGCGGAAAGATTCCGACAACAGTGAAAATACTGTCCTCGCATTTCATATCGAGAACAGTGTATCCCGTGTCGGGACTTGAAAATATTACGCTGACGATTTCGCCTTGCAGTGTCACGCCCGTATCCTTTTTTCTGTATGTTTTATATTAACTTTTTATAGGTTTGCATTATTATTGCATCGTCTTTTGCCGCATTAAAAGATAAGTTGTACAAGATATAAACGATAGGTTATACGCAATCTTCTACTCAGCTCAACCTGCAATTCGCATACTTTATCTTTCACAAAAAGCGGCTTAACTGCCGCTTTTTGCTTCTTAGCCGCGCCCGACAGGCTCGACGTATAAACTTTTTACAACGCTTTGCTTATAGTGAACGCAACGAAATGATATTGAAAACCAATACTCTTTGCTTTATCACTCCATATTTGCAACCGCGTGCTTTATCTCCTCAACCTTATCCGTTCTCTCCCAACTGAAACCGCTTCTTCCAAAGTGTCCGTAGTTTGAGGTCGCTCTGTATATCGGATTGTTGAGTTCAAGATTCTTGATGATTGCCTTCGGACGCAAATCGAAAACTTCTTCTACGACCTTTGCAACCGTTTCATCGTCTACGATACCCGTGCCGAACGTGTTGACGTAGATGGATACGGGATGCGCCATACCAATAGCGTACGCAACCTGCAATTCCGCTTTGCGGCAAATGCCCGAAGCCACGAGGTTCTTGCAGATATAGCGAGCCATATACGACGCGCTTCTATCCACTTTCGTCGGGTCCTTTCCGCTGAATGCGCCGCCACCGTGAGGACAGAAACCGCCGTACGTATCGACGATAATCTTTCTACCCGTAACGCCGCTGTCACCCATAGGTCCGCCTATCACGAATCTGCCCGTCGGATTGACGTAAATTTTTGTGTCATCGTCAAGGTACTCGCTTGGGATAGCCTTCTTTATAACGCGCTCTATAATCTCACTCTCTATCGTTTCGAGGTCGATATACTCCGCGTGCTGACAGCTCACCACAACGGTATCCACTCTTTCAGGAACGCCGTCTATGTATTCGACTGTGACCTGAGCCTTGCCGTCGGGACGAAGCCATTCAAGCTCGCCGCTCTTGCGCACCTCGGTAAGTCTGCTTGTGAGCGCGTGTGCAAGCGTAATGGGGAGAGGCATAAGCTCTTCCGTTTCATCGCACGCGTAGCCGAACATCATACCTTGGTCGCCCGCGCCAATCTTATCAAACTCGTCCTCGCCGTCAGAGTCCGTCGCGTCGTCAACGCCAAGCGCTATGTCTGCGGACTGCTCGTCAATGGAGCTGATAACCGCACACGTCTTATAATCAAAGCCGAGCGAGCTATCGTTGTAGCCAATATCCTTAATGACGCCTCTGACAATCGCAGGTATATCGGAATAGTGCTGTTCAGTTGAAACCTCTCCAAACACCATCACCATACCCGTAGTTGCGCACACTTCCACGGCGACTCTTGCAGAGGAATCCCCTGCAATGATGTCGTCGAGTATAGCGTCGGCAATCTGGTCGCAAACTTTATCGGGATGTCCCTCTGTTACGCTCTCAGACGTAAAATATCTTTTGTCCATTAGTCTTCGGACGACGTGTCGGTATCATCCGCCTCCAAATCGAAATCGTATTGGTCCATACTGCTCTCAACCGCGCCGAGCGTATCTTCTCTGCGCTCTTCCTCAATGGTTGAAACGTGTACGAGCGATACGTTCTTGTAGCACTTCATACCCGTACCTGCGGGAATGAGCTTACCAATGATGACGTTCTCCTTCAAGCCGAGCAACGGGTCAACTCTGTTGTTGATTGCCGCTTCCGCAAGCACCTTTGCCGTTTCTTGGAAGGAAGCCGCAGACAGGAAGGACTCGGTTGCGAGTGCCGCCTTCGTGATACCGAGAAGCGTACGCTTCGCGCTTGCAGGCACACCGCCGTTTTCAAGCACCTTTTCGTTCTCGTCCTCGTACGTGAAGAGGTCAACAAGCGTACCCGCCAACATATCCGTGTCGCCTTGGTTCTCGATTCTGACTTTACGCAACATCTGTCTTACGATGACTTCGACGTGCTTGTCGTTGATTTCAACACCAGCCGTACGGTATGCGGACTGAACTTCTTTTGCAATGTATTCCTGAACGCCCTTTACGCCCTTAGCGCGCAACATATCCTGCGGGTTGATTGAACCCTTTGTGAGTGCGTCGCCCGCGTCGATAATCTCGCCTTCCTGTACAAGAATGTTTGCATTGTACGGAATTGCGTATTCCTTAACGTCTCCGTCGGGACCCGTTACGGTGATTTGACGGCGGTCTTCTGAAATATGCACCGCACCGTTGTTCTCCGTGATGACAGCTTTACCCTTAGGATTACGTGCTTCGAACAATTCCTCAACACGCGGCAAACCTTGCGTAATATCGTCATCGGTTGCAACGCCGCCCGAGTGGAAGGTTCTCATCGTAAGCTGTGTACCCGGTTCACCGATTGACTGTGCCGCGATGATACCGACGGCTTCACCAATTTTGACGGGGTTGCCGGACGCCATATTCTTACCGTAGCACTTCACGCAAACGCCGTTTCTCGTCTTACAGGTGAGAATCGAGCGGATGAGAACGCCGGGCTGATTGTGCATATCCGAGCCGTTCTTCACCCAGTTTGCGGTGAGTACGCTGTCGATTTCCTTTGCCTTATCCGTAGAAATGAGGGTATCCGCTTCGCAGATAATTTCGCCCGTTTCGGGGTTTATAACGTCGTTTATGGTATATCTACCCGCGATTCTGTCGGCAAGAGCCTCAATTACGCTCTTTTCATCTCTGATTGCGGTGATGAACGTACCCTTCGTGTCGCCGCAGTCCGTTTCGCGTACGATGACGGAGTGAGATACGTCGACAAGACGTCTTGTGAGGTAACCGGAGTCAGCCGTTTTAAGAGCGGTATCCGCCAAACCTTTTCTTCCGCCGTGCGATGAAATGAAGTATTCCAAAACGGAAAGTCCTTCACGGAACGACGAGCGAACAGGAAGCTCGATGGTTCTACCTGATGGGTCAGCCATAAGACCACGCATACCTGCGAGCTGACGAATCTGTCCCATACTACCACGAGCACCGGAGTTTGCCATCATCCAGATTGGGTTGAAGTCGTCAAGACCCTTTTTGAGTTCGTCCTCAACCTTATCTGCCGCGTCCTTCCAGACCTTGATTATCTCTTTATAACGGCCTTCGTCAGAGAACACGCCGCGAGCGTGCAAACGCTCAATCTTGACGACCTGCGCCTCTGCGTCCGCAACAATCTTCTTCTTGTCGCCGGGGATGTGCATATCGAATACCGAAGCCGTGATTGCGCCAATCGTTGAATACTTGTAACCAAGCGCCTTAATCTTGTCGAGCATCTCCGCCGTTTCGGTTGCGCCGTGATACTTGAAGCAGTTGTCAACAATCATAGAAAGCTGCTTCTTGCCGATAGCCATTGCCTTCTTGCCAAGCACCTTCTGGATTGCTTCGCGCAAGGTGGAAATCTCTCTGCCGAACTCCTTGACCTTTGTGATATCAAGCTCGCCCGCATTCTTAACGGCTTCCGCAATCTTATCAAGCTGAGTATCCTTCAAGTCTACTCTCTTCAAGATAGCGCGCGCCTTAGCATAAGTTTCAACATTCTTTTCGCCGCGGAACAGCTCGACAATCTTGTGGAACTGCTCTTGGTCTAAGCAGGAGTTGATACCGAGAATACCCTCGACTTCAAGCTGACCCTTCTGCCAATCAACGGTTCTGTCAACAAACTGCAAGTCTTGCGGAATGTTGGAGTTAAATATGCAACGGCCGAGCGTGGTGTGAAGGAGCTTGTGGCCCTTCGTGCCGTCCTCGTTTTCAAATGGCATACGGATATAGCAAAGAGATTGCAATGTGAGCGCTTTCTCTTGATACGCCATAACCGCTTCGTCAAACGAGCTGTAATAGTTGCCTTCGCCTGCCGCACCGGGTTTTACTATCGTCAGATAATACGAACCGATAACCATATCCTGCGTCGGTGAAACGATAGGCTTACCGTCACTCAGTTTGAGAATGTTGTTGGTACAAAGCATAAGGATTCTCGCCTCAGCCTGTGCCTCGATGGAAAGCGGTACGTGTACTGCCATCTGGTCGCCGTCGAAGTCCGCGTTGAACGCGCCGCACGCGAGCGGATGGAGCTTGATTGCTCTACCCTCGACGAGTACAGGCTCAAACGCCTGAATACCGAGTCTGTGCAACGTAGGAGCGCGGTTGAGAAGTACGGGGTGGTCCTTGATAATCTCTTCAAGGATATCCCAAACTTGATTCTTACCCGTATCTACGAAACGCTTTGCGCTCTTGATATTGTGGCAGAGGTTGCGCTCTACGAGCTTGTTCATAATGAACGGCTTAAACAGTTCGAGCGCCATTTCTTTTGGCAAACCGCACTGATAAAGTTTGAGTTCAGGGCCAACGACGATAACCGAACGACCCGAGTAGTCAACACGCTTACCGAGCAAGTTCTGACGGAAACGTCCCTGCTTACCGCGGAGCATACCCGTGAGTGACTTCAAATCTCTGTTGCCCGCGCCCGACACTGCCTTGCCGCGCCTGCCGTTATCGATAAGAGCGTCAACCGCTTCTTGAAGCATACGCTTCTCGTTGTGAACGATTATCTCAGGTGCGCCAAGCTCTTTGAGCTTTTTAAGGCGGTTGTTACGGTTGATAACTCTACGGTAGAGGTCGTTGAGGTCGCTCGTAGCGTATCTGCCGCCGTCGAGCTGAACCATAGGTCTAAGCTCCGGGGGGAGAACGGGTACTACGTCAAGAACCATCCACTCGGGCTTGTTTCCCGAACGGCGGAACGCCTCGACGATTTCAAGACGCTTGACGGCTTTGAGTCTTCTCTGTCCTACGGAAGTGTTGATGATGTTCTTCAAGGATTCGCTTTCCTTGTCGAGGTCAACTTCCATAAGCAGTTCCTTAACCGCCTCTGCGCCCATGCCGACTCTGAATTTTAATTCTTTCTTTTCAAGCAAGTCACGGTATTCCTTATCGGAGATGACTTGATTCTTCTTAATGTATTCCGTTGCGTTGCCCGGGTCGAGTACGATGTAAGAAACGAAGTACACAACCTGTTCAAGCTCCTTGGGGGAGATGTCAAGCAGTATGCTTATTCTTGACGGCACACCTCTAAGATACCAGATGTGCGTTACAGGGCAAGCAAGCTCGATATGTCCCATTCTGTCACGGCGAACCTTGGACTTTGTGACCTCGACGCCGCACTTTTCGCAGATAACGCCTTTATAGCGAATTCTCTTATATCTTCCACAATGGCACTCCCAGTCGCGCGTTGGTCCGAAAATTCTCTCGCAGAACAGACCGTCCCTCTCGGGCTTCTGTGTACGGTAGTTGATAGTTTCGGGTTTCGTGACCTCGCCGTACGACCATTCTCTAATCTTCTCGGGAGATGCAATACCTATTTGAATAGCATCAAAATTGCTCAGTTCGTACATAATGTCCTCCTATCACTCTTCGTCAGAATCGTTGCCGCCGCCGAAGATGTCGTTCATATCGAACGTACCCTGCGTCAGCTCACCGAATATGCTTTCGTCATCATCGTCGGTGTCAAACAGACTCTTGCTGTCATCTGACGAGTCGCTGAGTCCGAAGCCTGCAAACAAGTCGCCGTCCGCCATAATGTCGATTTCTTTAAGCTCTTCCGTCTTGGTTGCGTTGGTATCGAAGTCAAGGTCGTCGTCGTAATCGCGCAACTTAACCTCATCTCTATCCTCGGTAAGCGCCTTGATGTCAAGACCTAAGCTTTGCAGTTCCTTGACAAGAACCTTAAAGGATTCAGGAATACCGGGTTCAGAAATATTGCTACCCTTGACGATTGACTCGTACGTCTTGACACGTCCTACGACGTCGTCCGACTTGACAGTCAAAATCTCTTGCAGCATATTCGCCGCGCCGTACGCTTCGAGCGCCCAGACTTCCATTTCACCGAAACGCTGACCGCCGAACTGCGCCTTACCGCCGAGCGGTTGCTGTGTGACAAGGCTGTACGGACCCGTTGACCTCGCGTGAATCTTGTCGTCTACGAGGTGATGCAGTTTGAGGTAGTACATATAACCGACCGTTGCACGGTTTTCAAACGGCTCACCCGTTCTTCCATCGTAAAGCTGAATCTTACCGTCAACCTCGCCGTCCTCGTTCACAAGACCGCACTGGCTGAACAACGCTCTTATATCCTGCTCGTTCGCACCGTCGAACACGGGCGTTGCAATCTTCCAATCGAGCATACGTGCGATGAAGCCGAGGTGGACTTCAAGAACCTGACAGATGTTCATACGCGAAGGCACACCGAGGGGGTTAAGCACGATTTGGAGCGGCGTACCGTCTGCCATAAACGGCATATCCTCTTTGGGCAGAACTCTTGAAACGACGCCCTTGTTGCCGTGACGTCCCGCCATCTTGTCGCCGACGGAAATCTTTCTCTTCTGCGCGATGTATACGCGTACGAGTTTATTTACGCCGGGTGCAAGCTCGTCCTTGTTTTTTCTCGTGAACACCTTTACGTCAACTACGATACCGCTCTCGCCGTTGGGAACACGCAATGAAGTATCACGTACCTCTCTTGCCTTTTCACCGAAGATTGCGCGGAGGAGTCTTTCCTCAGGAGTAAGCTCGGTTTCGCCCTTCGGGGTAACCTTACCGACGAGAATATCGCCCGCTTTGACTTCTGCGCCGACCATGATGATACCGTCTTGGTCAATGTATTTGAGCGCTTCGTCGCTGAGGTTCGGGATATCTCTCGTAATCTGCTCTTCGCCGAGTTTGGTGTCGCGGCACTCTATTTCATATTCCTCAATATGTATAGAGGTATATAAATCATCTCTTACAAGCTCCTCACTGATAAGAACAGCGTCCTCGTAGTTGTAGCCTTCCCACGACATAAAGCCGATAAGCATATTTCTACCGAGTGCAAGCTCGCCGTTTTCACACGCAGGACCGTCTGCAAGCACGGTACCCTCTTTCACGAGGTTGCCCTTCTCGTCGTAGACGGGAGCGAATACCTTCTCGCCCTTTGATACGATAGGATGTTGATTGATGCAAGTGGATTGGTTGGAACGCTCGAACTTGCTGAGGATATAGGTATCCGTTGTGCCGTCCGCACACTCGATAACAATCTTGTCGCTGTCCACGTACTTGACGAAGCCGTCGTGCTTTGCAATCTTCAACACGCCGCTGTCGTACGCAATCTTATGCTCGACGCCCGTTGCAATCATAGGCGCTTGCGGGCGGAGAAGCGGAACGGCCTGTCTTTGCATGTTTGAACCCATCAACGCACGGTTGGTATCGTCGTTTTCAAGGAAGGGGATAAGCGCGGTTGCGATAGATATCAACTGCTTCGGGTTGACGTCCATGTAGTCCGCCGTGAACTTGGATACCTCGCGGATGTCGTTCTGAATACGGCAGTTGACACGGGGACGTACGAAACGGCTTGTTTCATCAAGCGGTTCGTTCGCCTGTGCGATAACGTACTTATCTTCTTCATCCGCCGCCATATATATGACGTCGTCGGTAACCACTGCGTCGATAATCTTACCGTCCGCGTCGTAAGTCTTTTCAATTCTGCGATACGGAGTTTCGATAAAGCCGTACTCGTTGACCTTTGCATAGGACGAGAGTGAGGTGATAAGACCGATGTTCTGTCCTTCCGGCGTTTCGATAGGACACATACGTCCGTAGTGAGAGTGGTGAACGTCACGTACTTCGAAGCTCGCGCGCTCTCTGTTCAGACCGCCGGGGCCGAGCGCGGAAAGTTTACGCTTGTGCGTAAGCTCTGCAATCGGGTTGGGCTGGTCCATAAACTGTGACAGCTGTGAAGAACCGAAGAATTCCTTCACCGCGCTCGTCACGGGACGGATATTGATGAGAGTCTGAGGAGTGAGGTCCGCATTTTCCTGCGCGGAAGCCATCTTCTCCTTGATAACTCTTTCAAGACGTGAAATACCGATACGGAACTGGTTTTGCAACAGCTCGCCTACTGCGCGGACACGACGGTTGGAGAGGTGGTCGATATCGTCGCAAGTGCCAAAGCCGTGGCGCAAGCCGAGGTTGTAGTCCGCAACGGCGATGATGTCGTCAAGCGTAATGTGCTTGTAGACAAGCTCGTCCACGGAGTGCTTGATTGCAAGAAGCAGTTGCTCCTTGTCATCTGCAAACTCATCGAGGAGCTGTTTAAGGTTTGGATAGTAAACCTTTTCAAGAATGCCAAGCTCGCGGGGATTGCACTCGACGAATGCGTCGAGGTCAACGGTGTTGTTGCCGATAACCTTGAACTTGCAGACCTGACCGTTTGCGTCGGTGTATTCAAGATACACGACGTTGACAGCGTTGTTCTGGATTTCCTTACCCTTCTGCTCGGAAACGACCTCGCCCTTTACTGCGAGTATCTCGCCCGTGATAGGACTTACGACGTCCTCTGCAAGCTTGTAGCCTGCGATACGCGTGCCGATTGCGAGCTTCTTGTTGTATTTGTAGCGGCCGACTCTTGCGAGGTCGTAACGCTTGTAATCGTAGAACGTGTTGTGGATAAGAACGTTCGCACCTTCGACGGTGGGAACTTCACCCGGACGCAGGCGGCGGAAGAAGTTAATCTTGCCCTGCTCTACGCTCTTTGCGTCTGCGGCATCCTTGTTGCAGGTGTTGATAATCATTTCGTCGCCACCGAAGAGGTCGATAATCTCCTCGTCCGTGCCGATGCCGAGCGCACGCATAAGCGTGGTTGCGGTAATCTTTCTCGTCCTGTCAACGCGTACCCACTGAATATCGTTGATGTCCTGCTCGTATTCAAGCCATGCGCCGCGGTTCGGAATAACCGTCGTTGCGTATCTGGGAACACCGTTCTTGTCAAGCACCTTGTCGTTGTATACGCCGGGGCTTCTTACGAGCTGGCTGACGATAACGCGCTCCGCGCCGTTTATAACGAAGGAGCCTGCGTCTGTCATAAGCGGGAAGTCACCCATAAATACTTCCTGCTCCACGACCTCGCCCGTTTCGGTGTTGGTCAAACGCGCTCTGACTTTGAGGGGCACTGCGTACGTTGCGTCGCGGTCCTTACATTCCTTGACGGTGTACTTCGGTTCTCCGTCAAAGCGATGGGAAAGGAAGTCCAGCTTCAAGCGTCCTGCGAAGTCTACGATAGGCGAATAATCCTTGAACACTTCGTCAATGCCTTCACCGATAAAGCTGGCGTAGGAATCCTTTTGCACCTCAATGAGATACGGTATCGGCAAGACGTTTTTAATCTGCGAAAAGTCGCGTCTTTCCGTCGTGCCGTACATTTGATTGTGAATTCTCTGGGACATTATATCTCTCCTTAAAAAAATTACCGATTTGCGCCGCACCTTAAAAATAGGAAAATTTTTCTTTTTATTCCCGACAAGCGCGGACTTGTATTTTTTGTTACTTTGTATTATAATACATTCGTTCTTATAACCCCCTTACCCCCAAAGCGATGTGCTTAGAGGGCAAGGATTGCATTATAATACATTTTCTTATTCTATACTCATTTGTAAAGACTGTCAAACGTTTTGAGCTATCTTTTTTCCGCTTATCAGCTTTTATTTGAAAAATATGTCATATTTTTATTGCCAAACGCGTATATGGTGAAAATTTTGTCATAACGGATACAAAACTCCACTCTTGTATTGCAAATTAGCCGCGAATAAGGCTATAATCTTTTTGACAGGCAGTGCAAACGCGCAAACGGATAATCGCAAAAGCGCAAATTGCGTACGGCATAAAAAACACTGGAATTGAGGTACGGTATGAGAATAGACAAGTTTTTGAAGATATCGAGAGTTATAAAAAGGCGTACGGTCGCGCAGGAGGCGTGCGACGGCGGGCGAATCGAGGTCAACGGCAAAACCGCAAAACCCTCTAAGGATGTGAACGTCGGCGACGTCGTATCCGTCACGTTCGGCAACCGCACTATGTCGTTTGAAATTCTTTCAGTTGACGAACATCAAACCAAACAAAGTGCTGAGTCGATGTACAAACTACTCACACCGCAAGAGTTGTAATGGTAAAAGCCAAATAATCTGTCAACAATGAAACCAGTGCGCCAAATAGCGCGGTTTTAGGAGATATTATGAAAATCAACGCAATAATTACTGCCGGCGGAACAAGCCAACGCTATGGCAAAAAGAATAAACTGTTTGAAAAATGCGGAAGCTCGTGCGTGCTTGTCGAAGCAATAAAACCGTTCTTGGAAATTCCGACAGTTTCAAAAATAATCGTCGGAATCGAAACGTCTTTTGCGGACGAATTCTCCGCCGCACTCGACCTTGCGGGACTCAAAGAGGACGGACGCATTGCACTTGCAGTCGGCGGAAGCACGCGTACGCAAACAGTAAAGAATGCACTCGTGGCAATCGAAGATGATGCAGAGTTTATCCTTATTCACGACGGTGCAAGACCGTACGTGACGAAAAAGCTTATAGAGGACGTCATAAACAGCGCGCGCAAACACGGCGTTGCCCTGCCACTGCTTAGCATGACGGACTCAATCGTAGATGTTACGAACGGAGTAAAACCCGTTGACAGAGAGCGATTCAAGCGCGTACAAACGCCGTTTTGTGCCAGACGCGAAATTGTTGAAAACGCCTATCAAAATACACAATCAGCATTTTATGATGATATAAGCGTTATAAAAACATCGTATTCGGGCGAAATAGGCGTAGTAGACGGTGACGTAAACAACGTCAAAATAACGTACGCGGGTGACATAAAGCCCGAGCCAAGCACAGATATACTCGTCGGTAGCGGTTATGACATACACCGCCTGACAAGCGGCAATGGCATAAAGCTGTTGGGCGTGGAGGTGCCGTGTGATTTCTCCTTTATCGCACACAGCGACGGCGACGTACCCGTACACGCAATTATGGACGCGATACTTTCCGCACTCGGCGAAAAAGATATTGGTCACCTCTTCCCCGTTGACGATAGCCGTTACGACGACGCGGACAGTATGGAGCTGCTCTTCACGGTGCTGAAAATAGCGAGCGAGCGCGGCTATAAGGTAAACAACGTGACGGTTGCCATAATCGCCGAGCGCCCTATGCTCTCGCCGTATATAGACGCTATGCGCAGTAATATGGCAAACCTGCTTGGCATATCCATTTCAAACGTAGGCGTAAGCGCAACCACAAACGAACAGGTCGGCGAAATAGGCGCAGGCAAGGCGATTGCCGCATATGCGACGGTTTCATTGAAAATGGCGTGACTCACGCAAAAAGCGTAATTCACGCGACCAGTGTGATTTTAAGATAAAGATACGATTTTACGAAAACCGCAAAGCCAATGACGATAAAAAACAGCGGACTCAAATACCGCTGTTTTTTTGTTGAATGTTTCTCTGATTTTGCTAAATAGCTATTACGCGCAAACTGCGTTAATCTTCTCAACGAGCTTGTCTGCGTCTACGCCGTGAACCGCGCACGCTTCTTCAAGCGTTTCGCCGTGCGCCATCATGCAATGCAGACAGTGCATACCGCTTTCCATAAGAATATCGGCAATCTTATTCGGGTCGCCCTGCTCCAAAACCTTGCTGATAAGCATATCCTTCGTGACCATATTCTGTACCTCCATTTTAATCAATATTTACAACGCGTAATACGCGCCATTTTCATTTTGCGTATAATCTCTTATATTATACCGAGCATATAGTGGCATACGAGCAACGCTATTGTCGTAAGTACCGCTATGCAAGCAAGCACCAACGCTCCGACCTTTACGCCCGACACAGGCAGATTGCCCGTGGACTTACCCGTCCTTCCGTTGACTATTACTCTATACAGCTTCTTCCTAAACGTGCGCGCGCATATCCAAAGAGGAAGCAAGGTGTATCTGAACTTAATCTTGTCATAGCGCGTGTTTACGTTGAGATAATCAACGACGTCCGCGTGATAGCGCGCAATAATCGCACTGCGGATAACGTCGTCCATTTTATGCTTGGCTATATCGAAGGACTCGTCAAGCGAAGCGTTGTACCTCTCTGCCGAAAAGCCCGCGAGATACTCCTTCGTATACGCCTCTGTAAAGTCCACGTCAAACGGCAACAGCTTATCAAGCTCCTTTTGCTGTATCTGGGGACTCGCTTCAATCATCGTATTCACGAACGTGCGCGAATCGCTTCCCGACACGCGATACCAATAAATATACGTTTCCGTATGTCTGTTCTTACCCGTGCCGACAGTTCTCGTACGCCTCTCGCCAAGCCTACCTTCATACGTGGAATATGAATCCGCATTGAACGCGAATGAGGGAATATACACGCCCTTGAAGCTTTCCTCGTCCATATGCTTTTTGTATTGCGTAGGAACGAATGGCTTGTACTTCAACCATCTTTTGCCGTATGCGCACGCCTTTTGCTTTGGCAATTTGAACGGCAAAATACTGTCGGGCTTCAAGCCCTTTATATCCTGCACCTTGACGATATTCGTCGCGCCGCAAAACGGACAGTTGGTTGCAGTCTTAAACCCGCCAAGCGCGACCTGTCCGCCGCAGTTGGGACATTTGTAAACGCTATCGTCGTTCTCCACGTAGCCGTGAACTCTTTCTTGAAGAAAGTCGCGTATATGCGGAACGCGCTTTTCGACGTCCCTCGTAGAATTGCAATACGCGCACGACAGCTTACCGAGCGATGGCTCGTAAGTCATATCCGCACCGCAGGACTCGCATTTTACAACGCCCGAATTAGTATAATCAAAACTACTCTCAGACATTATCTAAATTACTTTATCAACGCGCCGCATTCTGGGCAGAACTTGGTTCCTGCGTCAACGGACGTTCCGCACTTAGCGCATTGTACAAGGTTGTGCGCGTGCATAACGTTTCCGCAGTGCGGGCAGAACTTCATACCGACTTCAACGTCATTGTGGCATACCGTGCATTTTACGGTGCTTTCGGCTTGCATTCTGTTGCCGCAAAGCGGACAGAACTTCATCTTTGCGCCTACGCTCGAACCGCACTTTGAGCAAGTCTGCATAGGTGCGTGATTTTGCGACGGTGCGGCGTTATGCGCGGCGTTTATGTTGCGGGCAAACTCGTTGCCCATTCTCGTACCGACTCCAAGCCCTACGCCTACGCCTGCGAACGCTCCGCCCATTCCGGGGTTCTTTGCGGAATCGCGCATAGCCTGCACGGACTCGTACTGCGCGTACTCGTTCATCTTGCCGTCAAACACGCCGAGAGTCGTACGCTTATCCATAGCTTTTTCAACGCTCTCGGGAAGTTTGAGGTTGAGAATGAGTATCTGGTCAACGTCAAAGCCAAGCTCCTTAAAGCGAGCCGACGCATTGATACGCGTAGCCTTGCCAATCTCGTTATAATTTGCCGCAAGGTCGAGCGCGGGTATCTGGCACTCGCCGAGCATATCCGTAAACTCCGAAAGCACGATTGCCTTCAAATGGTCCTGTATATCCTCCGTTCTGAAA
>CAMWIB010000007.1 GCA_947174215.1 uncultured Clostridia bacterium | reverse complement strand
CAAATGAGGGCATTGCAAGCGGCAATGCCCTTAATTTTTACAGCTTATTTATACAGTAATTTTAGGTACATTAAAAAGCCGACGGTACGTCGGCTTTTACTGTTGTTAATTATTCAACTTAGGCAATCATAAATTATAAGTTTATTGCTATTAGGACTAGTATGTTGCCGTTTTAATCATTGCAAAAGAATATCTCCTACGGAGAGTGGTATCGGACACTCAAAGCTATATATGTGCTGTACGAGCTTTGCGTCGTCGGTGACTGAGCCATCGGCGCAGTGGGTAATTGTACCCATTTCAAAGGTCATACCGTTTGTATCGTCGGGTGAAAGCACGGTCAGGGTATCTCCGCTACGGAAGCGGTTGCGCATTTCCACCGTTACGCGATTTCCGTCAACGGAAAGCACTGTCGCAGTGAATTTATATTTTTCCTGCGTGCGTTCCTTTTCAAGAGATATAGTGTGCGTATTCTCGCCGTCAAGGAAAGCCTCGGTGTACGCGCGGTGCGAGATTGTTTCAAGCAGTTCGTTGTACTTGTCTGCATTTCGTATCTCGCCATATTTAGAATACTCGTCAAGCGCGCGGCGATACGCCGTGGCTACCGTCGCAACGTAGTATTCGCTCTTCATACGTCCTTCAACCTTAAACGAGCATATGCCTGCTTGCGCAAGCTCGGGAAGGCGGGGGAGCAAGCGCAAATCACAGCTATTCATAAAGTACGTGCCGCGCTCGTCCTCTTCGATATCAACGGCGACGTCGCGTTCTATTTCGGTGAGTCTATACTGCCAACGGCAGGGCTGTACGCACTCACCGCGGTTTGAACTGCGCCCAGAGAAGTATGAGGACAGCAAGCACCTTCCGCTGTAACTCACGCACATTGCGCCGTGTACAAACGCTTCAAGCTCCATATTCGGAACGGCGGCGTGTATTTCGCGCATTTCTTCAAGCCCCAATTCTCTTGACAGTACGACGCGTTTTACGCCAAGGCTTTCGAAGAACTTGACGGTCATAGCGTTCGTCGTGTTGGCTTGTGTGGATATATGTATCGTAAGATTCGGCGCTTTCTCGCGGCACAGTGCAAGCAGTCCGAGGTCGGAGATAAGCACCGCGTCCGCGCCTATGCTTTCAAGAAATACGAAGTAGTCCGCCGCTTCTTCAAGGTCGGAGTTCTTTGCAAAAATATTGGCGGTGACGTACACCTTCTTGCCAAGGCTATGCGCATAGCGTACGCCTTCTGCGAGGTCGTCGCGGCTGAAATTATCCGCAAAGGCGCGCAAGGAAAAGCTTTTGCCGCCCACGTATACGGCGTCCGCTCCAAAGCGTAGGGCGGTGCGCAGTTTTTTGAGATTGCCTGCCGGCATAAGAAGTTCAAGCATAGTTACTCCAATTTTACGGATAGCACCAAACGATAACGCTTTCACGCGTACGTTGAGCAAGCTCCGCTTTATGCTGTCGCACACTTCGTGTGTTTAATGTTTACTGTTGTGTCAGTTCATGCCGTCTTATCACATTATCCGCTTATTCTGTTTTCAAAATCGGGATGGTTGCAAGATATATGACGTCCTCGCGTTTTGCGGCTTCGCCCTCTGCAAGCACGAACGCCTTTTTAGCGACCTCGCCGCCCGCAAGCCGCACAATTTCTTCAAGTCCTTTAAGGCTTCCGCCTGTGGATACCACGTCGTCCACAATCGCAACGCGCTTGCCTTTTATAAGCTCTGCGTCGTGCTTGCTAAGATACAGCGTTTGCACCTCGCCCGTCGTGATAGACTGCACGCTTGCCTCAAAGCCGTCCTGCATATACAGCTTTTTGGATTTGCGGCATACTGCGTACATCTCGTGACCAAGCTCGCGCGCCACCACGTGCGCAAGCTGTAAGCCCTTAGATTCTGCGGTAAGAACGATATCGCAATCGCCCACAAGCTTAGCAAGCTGTTTGCCGCAATGCTCCGTCAAAGCTTGATTTCCGTGCAGATTGAAAAAGCAAATGCTTATTCCCGACGGCAACGGCAATATCGGGAGTTTGGCTTCGTAGCCGCATATATCTACGCTGTATTCTTTATTCATTGTGAGTCCCCTTTGCGCAAAGACGCAAAAGTATTATAGTGCAATCGAACAATTTTTTCAATGATTTATTTATAGTATATATATTATATATAAATATATAGAGATTATATAACAAGAGAAAGAATCGATAGCCGTTTATCCGCATAAATAAAAACCTCGGAAATTTCCGAGGTTTTTACTTGTCCCCACAAACAGAGCTGTTTGTAGGGTAAATCTTTTGGCTTTTTACTTGCAATCAGTGCAACCGCAGTTCTTGCTGGACTTCGGAGATTTGGACTTTGCCGTTTCCTTAGTTTCAGTGCAATGACAATCTGTCGTTTGTTTTTTGTTTTGCTTGCTCGTAGTTGTTGTTTTTGCCATTTTTCATACTCCTTTTAAGGCTTCCGCCTTTTGATAGTAGTATGGTTTAAGATTGCAATTTCTATACCTTGCACAATAAATTTTTCGTGTTATAATAATTTCATAACGAAAGAGGTCGCCATATGGTTAATATAGGAAACGATTGGGACGAATTGCTAAAAGAAGATTTTGAAAGCGATAGCTACAAGGCTTTGCGCGTATTTCTCGCGCAGGAGTATCGCACACGCAGGATATATCCTGATATGCACGACATTTTCAACGCGCTAAAATGCACGGCGTATTCAGACGTAAAGGTGGTTATACTCGGACAGGACCCCTATCACGGAGAAGGGCAGGCTCACGGAATGTGCTTTTCGGTAAAGCGCGGAGTTCCCGCACCGCCGTCGCTCGTAAACATATTCAAGGAGATTGAAAGCGACGTAGGTATACGCAACACTTCGCCGTATCTCGTGCCGTGGGCAGAGCAGGGTGTGCTACTTCTCAACACCGCGCTTACGGTGCGCGAAGGGCAACCCAATTCGCATAGAGATAAGGGCTGGGAGATTCTCACGGACAGCATAATAAAAAAGCTGAACGACAGAGAACAGCCGATAGTATTTATGCTTTGGGGCGGCAACGCACGCTCAAAAAAAGCCTTGATAAAAGCCCCTCAACACTTAATTTTAGAGTGTCCGCACCCGTCGCCGCTCAGCGCGTACGCAGGCTTTTTCGGTTGTAAGCATTTTTCAAAGTGCAATGCGTTTTTGGCAAAAAACGGTGTTAAACCAATAGATTGGCGCACGTAAAGTGCGAAATTGGCAAAATTTGGCAGTACGCAACAATTTGAAAAACACGATAAACTAAATGCACAAAAATCCCAAATGCGCGATGACGTGAAACTAATTCTGGGAGTGTGATTTGAGGTAAAAGTTATGAATATAGCAAGAATAAATGAACTCGCAAAAAAGTCAAAGACGGTTGGTTTGACTCCCGAAGAAAAAGAGGAGCAGGCAATTCTTCGCCGTGAATATATCAACAGCGTTGTCGGCAACCTTCGCGGTCAGCTTGACAATACGTATACCGTTGATGAGAACGGCAACAAGAAGAAGTTGAAGAAAAAAGATTAAAGCAAACATATTATTGCAAATATTTTAGCGACAGAAAAATTGGAGTAGCGAATAATATTTTGTGCGGTAGTATGTGAAAAATTGCATAAAAAGAAACACGCTCTCGAATAGAGGGCGTGTTCAATAATGTGCAATTTTCTCACAAATCGTCCGCGTCTTGCATCGGTACTTCGCCGTCGGGGGTTACGGGATAGCCGTCGTCCTCGGGGGTACCCGTCCAACTGCCGTTGGGGTCAAAATGCGAGCGCATATTCTCGTGATTGGTCATATTGCTGTGTGATAGCGGTACGTCGTATTTTCTCTTTTTTCTGAATTTCATATTCTGCTCCTTATGTGGTTTGGCTTGCGCCTAAATTAGCGTGTGCAATCTTTTGTTTTTCTTTATAAAATAAAGAAATATTTATAAAATAAATTCATAAAGTTATGGAAAAGTTGACAACTGTATGGTAAAATTCAGAATGTATAATTATCGCATTAGCGAAGAGGTACTATGGAAAAACGTTCGGTAGATAAAAGAGTCGTAAAAACCAAAAACGCAATACGTAATGCGTTTAACGACCTTGTGCAGACAAAAGACATGATGGATATTTCCGTGAGCGAACTCACCGAGGCGGCACATATTACGCGCAGCACGTTTTATATGTACTACGATTCGGTTTCGGCAGTGAGGGACCAGATTGAAAACGATATAATATCTCATCTCGACGACATTATGAACAAGCAGGACTGGCTTGCGTGCATGGTGAATCCTTTCCCGATGCTTGACGCAATCGGCAAGGAGATTACGAAGTACGATGAATTCAACCGCTACATACTGTGCGGCAATCATTCGGGCAGTCTTTTGGAAAAGGTCAATCAGCGCGTAGTTGACGCGTTTATAAAATACGCCGTTGAAAACAAGCTCGACATCGACGTATCGCGCGCGAAATACATAGCCGCATTTATCGCCGCGGGCATATGCGAGTGTTTCAAGATATGGTTCAACCATAAGAGTTCTCTCACGCTTGAAGAGCTGTGTATGCGTATTTCGGAATTCGTGACGAAGGGCGTACAGATTTTGCGCGGTATTGAAGGGTAACAACGTTTGCACGTGTAAGGTACAAACTTGCATATAAAGCTCCTATCGGGAGAAAGCATTTTTAAGAGGGTGAATTATGCTAAAACTTTGTAACATCGTAAAGAATTATCCAACGGCAACGACCACCGTACACGCTTTGCGCGGCGTATCTGTGGAGTTCAGAGAACACGAGTTTGTGGCGATTTTAGGACCGAGCGGCTGCGGCAAAACGACGATGCTCAACATCATCGGCGGACTTGACCGTTATACGAGCGGCGATTTGATTATCGGCGGAATATCCACCGCGTCCTTTGACGATTTGCATTGGGACGCGTACCGCAACGCGACAATCGGCTTCGTATTCCAAAGCTACAACTTAATCCCTCACCTCACCGTACTTGAAAACGTGGAGCTTGCGCTAAGCCTCAGCGGCGAAAAGAAGAAGAGCCGCCGCGCTAAGTCCATCGCCGCACTTAACAGAGTAGGTATGGCGGAGCATATCAACAAGCGCCCCAATCAGCTTTCAGGCGGACAGATGCAGCGTGTTGCTATCGCCCGTGCTATCGTCAACGACCCCAAGATTATTCTTGCGGACGAGCCGACTGGCGCACTGGATAGCGAACTCAGCGTGCAGGTTATGGAGATTTTGCAGGAGATTTCAAACAACTGCCTCGTCATTATGGTTACGCACAACGCCGAGCTTGCCGCAGAGTATGCAACCCGTACCTGCCGTTTTAAGGACGGTTTGCTTGTTGAAGACACCAACCCGTTCGTTTCGCACGATAGCGATGCGGATAAGGACGGCGACGAAGTTGAGAACGCAACTCCCGTTGAGGCAAACGCAGACGAGAGTGTTTCTGTAAACATCAATGCTGAGTTTGAACAGCTTACGACGGATACGGTTTCCGCGCAGGAAGAAGTCGTTGATACGCAGGAAGCGTTTGACACGCATGCTACGGAAGAGGTAGCGCATACCGTCGAACCTGCGGCAGACGTAGACTACGACGCGCTTTCCGCAGACGACGATGAGGATGAGCATAAGAGCAAAAAGGTGTCCAACCGTAAGCGTAAGAAGCAGATGCGCAATATGCGTGTTGATACGCGCGAGATTTTTGATAAGCTCGGACTCAACGGTCTTAGCAAACATAAAAAGAAGATTGAAAAGAAGAACAAGACCTTCAAGCCCACGTCAATGAGCGCGGGTATGGCGTTCGGACTCAGTATCCGCAACCTTATATCAAAAAGACGCCGCACGTCACTTACGGCGTTCGCGGGAAGCATAGGCATTATCGGTCTGGGACTCGTGCTTTCAATATCAAACGGCTTCAACGTGTTCGTTGACAAAATGCAAACGGAAATGATGGCGGGCGTACCTCTCGGTATGTATGAATACAACGTAGAGGTTTCCGCACTTATGGACGTTATGGCGAACATGATGCAGGCACCACCCGTTGATGAAAACGCCTTCCCCAGCGACGGCAACATCAGCGTAATACCGGGCAACACCGGCGGAAGCAAGGACGTTTTCGCAGTGCTTAGCTCGCTGTTCAAGTCGGTTTCCAGAAACGATTTGACGGAGGAATTCGACCAGTATCTCAGGAATATGCCGAAAGATTACTACTCCGTATATAACCCATTCTACGGTGTTCAGTACAACATCATTGCAAAGGAACTTCAACCAAACGGCACCTTTAAGTATTTGGATAAGTCCAAAAAACCCGAGGTTTCGTCAGCAATAACGATTACGACCAGCATTATCGGTGAGAGCGGCGTACAGCCGTCGAACTGGCAGGTGTTGGTTGGTGACGAGCAGAATATGCTCAGCTCCTACGATATGCTCGGCGGTCGCTATCCGCAAAGCAAGGAAGAACTTTTGCTGTGCGTTGGCACGAACAACGAGATATCGTTAAGCCTTCTTGAAGATTTCGGTATACCATTCGTGAATGAAGATGACGGCGTATCTTTGCTTGTAAAGGGCGCGGACGGAAAAATCAATTACGTGGATACTCCCGATATAGACTTCTTCCTCAACAACCCAATGTCGATAAAGCTCGTATCCAACAACGACTACTACGTACACGATACCACTTCGGACGTGTTCTATTTCCCGAGTCAGGAGAGCGATGCGCTTGAAGCGCTGTACGACAAGGGTACTGAGCTTAAAATAGTCGGTGTTATCCGTCCTAAGAAGGACCAAGAATCAAGCTTCGTGAATAGCGCAATCTGCTATACTCCCGAGCTTGCCGAGTTCGTCGTAAATGAAGCGTACAACAGCGATATCGCAAGAGTGCAACGCGACTTGATGAAAAAGGAAGTCGGCACGGTAACAACGCATAAGACGGTGTTCGGCGGTGAGCTTAAAGACGATGAAATCACTGAAAGCACGCAGATTATCAACCTTATAACGAGCGCAAAGCTTGAATGGACGTCGCACCTTAAAGCTATCGGTGCAACGAAGGCGCCTACGTACATAAACATCTATCCTGAAACGTATACGCAGAAGGAAAATGCCGCAAAGTATATCTCCGCTTGGAATGACGAACACGAAGGAAGCGTTGGATATCTTGACGTATCGGAGATGACGGTATATACGCTCCATATGATGATTGACCTTATGTCGATAATTCTCGTTGCCATTGCCTCAATCTCGCTCGTCGTATCAACCGTTATGATTGGCGTTATCACTTCCAACTCCGTTATCGAGCGTACGCGTGAGATTGGTATACTTCGCAGTCTTGGCGCGCGTAAGCGTGATATAAGAAACGTATTCGTTGCCGAAACGTCATTGCTCGGACTTGCAAGCGGTATTATAGGTATTGTAGCAACCTACATTCTCTGTCCGCTCATCAGCCTTGTCATAGGCGCGGTATCCGGTGTCGGCGACCTCCTGCACTTCCATCCATTGCACGCCTTCCTGCTCGTTATGGCAAGCCTTGCCTTGACTGTAATTTCGGGTGTTATGCCCGCGATAGGAGCGTCGAGGAAGAATGTAGTTGACGCTCTCCGCGTAGACTAAAAAACCGCACTATTGTGTGCATAGCATTGTCAGTGCCGTCTGTCTGCCAAGTCACGTACGAAAAGTACGTTAGGCTTGCCAAACAGGCGGCACTTTCTCGCTCTGCATCTCAATATCGCGGTTTTTTGTTCCATCAATGGTTAGTATTAAAAAGCCGTAGATTCTATCTACGGCTTTGTTGTAATAATGTAATTATTTTAGCGACCGCCACAGCCGCCTCCACCGCCACCACTACTGCCTTGGCTACCTCCTCCACTGGGATTCTTATTATCACCTCCACCGAAATGTATGTTGCCACCACTGTTATTATCGTCACTATCAGAGGTTGTAGTGTTCTGATTGCTATCGTTATTTTTATCACAGGCAGACAACATTGTGCAAAATGAGATAGTAAGTATTACTATTATAAAACACGTTGCAATAATTTTTAGAAACGTTTTCTTTGACTTGCTCATTATGACCTCCAAGTACAAGTTATTATATTTAGCATAATGTGTTTGGAGATATAGGTCAACCGTTAAAATCTACACACGATATACATTTAATAATTATAGTAAGAGTATAATAAATCTTGATTTATAAGCGGTTATGGTTTATAATTTTTATAAATTTATTCCTGTTTCCGAGTTTGGGAGGCGCAGTGATGTCGAGTCATTTGCACGACGGACACAGACAGCGTATGCGTGAGCGCATTATGAACGGCGACTTAGAAAAACTCCAACCGCACGAGGTTTTGGAGTATCTTTTGTTCAGTTTTATTCCGCGCAAGGATACCAACGGCATTGCGCACGAGCTTATCAAGGAATTCGGTTCATTTTACGGAGTACTAAACGCCGACCCTGCGAGGCTTAGCAAGGTCAGCGGAATGACTCAGAATGCGGCGTTGTTTTTGTCTAATTTGCCTGCGGTGTTCCGTGTTTATATGCGCAACAAGTCGCAGAGCAAGGTGCAATTGCACGGCAGAGGTGAAATACGCGAATATATGCGTGATATGTGTTGGGCGCTCACGGAGGAGCGCGTATATGCCATAATTCTCGACCCGCACGACTGCGTTGTTGCAACCAAGGAGTTTGACAGAGGTACGGGCGATTCCGTCACACTGAACGTTCGCGCACTCGTAGACTTTGCGCTTGGAAATAAGCATTGTAAGTTGGTGCTTGCGCACAATCATCCAAGCGGTGTGACGAATCCGTCCGCAAACGATATCGCCGCAACGGCAGATTTACAGTATACGCTCAAAAATATTGAAGTGGAATTGCTCGACCACTATATTTTTTGCGACGACAAGTACTTCTCATTTGAGGAAGAAGGCTTGATGAACAAGATAAGAGAGAAAACGAAAACTTTGAAAGAAGGAGTTTGGAATAAAAGTGAATATGACAGTTAGAACGAGATTCGCTCCGTCCCCGACGGGATTTATGCACATTGGCAACCTGCGTACGGGCTTGTACGCATATCTTTTTGCGCGCCGCAACAAAGGCACGTTTATTCTGCGTATAGAGGATACCGACCAAGAGCGCAAGGTAGAGGGCGCGGTGGAGATGGTATACCGTACACTTAAAACCGCAGGCATTCAGCACGACGAAGGTCCTGATAAGGACGGCGGCTACGGTCCGTACGTGCAGACTGAGAGAATGGGACTTTACAAGGAGTACGCAGAGAAGCTCGTGGAGCTTGGCGGTGCGTACTACTGTTTCTGCGATAAGGCGCGTCTTGAAGGTTTGAAGGATGAGAACGGAGTGCATACCTACGATAAGCACTGCCGCAATCTCTCTGACGAGGAAGTCAAGCGCAGACTTGCGGCGGGCGAGCCGTACGTCATAAGACAGAAGGTTCCCGAGGGCGTCGTGTCTGAGTACGAGGATATGGTGTTTGGAAAGATAAGCGTGGATAGCGCGGATATCGAGGACGGCATACTTCTCAAATCCGACGGACTTCCCACGTACAACTTCGCAAACGTCGTTGACGACCACCTTATGGGTATCACGCACGTTATTCGCGGCACGGAGTATTTGAGTTCCACTCCCAAATACAATCTCATATACGACGCATTCGGTTGGGAGCGTCCCTGCTATATGCACCTGCCTCCGATTATGAAGGACGCTACGCGCAAGCTTTCAAAGCGCTTTGGCGACGCGAACTTTGAGGACTTCATTTCAAAAGGTTATCTGCCCGAGGCAGTAGTAAACTATATCGCGCTTTTGGGCTGGTGTCCGAAGGATAACCGCGAAAAGATGACTATGGAGGAGATGACGGAAGCGTTTGACATAGACGGCATTTCGCACAGCAGTTCCATTTTTGACGAAGCTAAGATGCGCTGGCTCAACGGCGAATACTTGAAGGCTATGTCGCAGGACGAATTCTACGCCGTCGCGCTTCCTTGGATAGAAAAGGCGATAGAGGGCAAGGATTACGATAAGCGCGAGCTTGCGTTGCTTATGCAGACACGTGTGGATATTCTCAGTGAAATTCCCGAAAAGCTTGCATTCCTCAACAACTTCGGCGAGTACGACCTTAATATGTACGTGCATCAGAAGATGAAGGTGGATAAGGCGGTTGCGCTAAAAGCCGTGAAGCTCGCCTACGATTCGCTTGCCGCGCTCGACGATTGGAGCGAGGAAGCCATAAAGGAATGCGTGAAGCAGGGTGCAGAAGCCGGCGGTATGAAGAGCGGACAGGTTATGTTCAGTATGCGCGTTGCACTGACAGGCGAAGCGGTCACCCCCGGCGGTGCAATTGAAATGGCTATCGTACTTGGCAAGGAAGAAAGCCTTCGCAGATTAGCGTTTTCTGCACAGCTTCTTGAAAAAGCGCAATAATGAAATGATTGCGCCAAAAGCGCAATAAGTAAAGAATATTGCGCAAATGCTCAATAAACTGTATGCGCATTTTCAGCCGCTTTACAGAAAACTGCTTGAACGTGACGGAAGTGTGCAAAAGCAAACGAGTAACAAAGACGGCATAAAAGTCGTGTTTAGCGCAATAAACAACGGTTTAATTTATCAATTTGAGCGATAAACCGTCGTTTGTTGAAAAATAGTGGTGTAAAGATGAAAGCAAACTTATCAAAAAACTTAATGACAGTGTGCCTGATTGCCGTACTCGCGGTGGCAATGTTGCTCGTCCCTATTTTTGGCGGAGCTGCGTACGGATTGGATTACGGAGATAAAACCTCAGAGGACTTGTGGTTCTTTGGCGGTGACGCTCTCAACATCGAAGGCGCGCGTAGCGTAGTGAACGGTTGGGATAAGAGTAAGCTTTCACCCGTGATAATTGCGGTTGCGGATACGGGTATAGACCTTTCCCATGATTTGTTTAACGGTGTACTGTATAGCGAAAACGGCGAGGTCGTGGGCTATAACTCCCGCACTGGAAAGGTGGCCAAGGGCAACGAACTTGCTGACAACGCCAAAAACAGCGAGGGTGTAAGCGAGAAGCACGGCAACTCCGTAGCGGGCGTTATTGCTATGGAGATAAAGGAACTTGGACTTCAAGACTATATAAAGATTTATCCTATTAAGGCAAACAGCATTAAGGGCAATGATGAAACGAATACGTTTGCCATTTCGTCAATCGTAAACGCGATAAAAAAGGCACACGAGATTGGTGCTGACGTACTCAACCTCTCGCTTGGCATACTCGAATCCGAGATAACGTCGGGTTCAAACTGGAAGAGCGATAGCGATTTGCTGTATGCAATAGAGTCCGCGCGCGAGGATATGCTCATCGTAGCGGCGGCAGGCAACGGCAAGACGGACGGTTCCGATTCGGCAAAGGATAGATTCTATCCCGCGGCGACGGACGGTGTATTTTCGGTTATGGGCTACGGCAAGAATGGCGAAATCTTCAAGACCTCCAACTACGGCGCGGCATACGATGTAGCCGCTCCGGGACAGGAGATATACACGGCTGATAAGGCAAGCGGCACGTACCATACGCTAAGCGGAACGTCGGTTGCCGCACCGAGCGCGTCGTTCGCCGCGGCGTTACTCAAACTGCGCTATCAGGCAGAGGGCAGGGCGGCGCTTAATGGAAGCAGTGTGTACCGTATGCTCAAAAACCTCTCTTCAAGAGTAACGACAAAGGGCAATTACGCAATACGTTGCCTTGACTTCCACACCGTTCTCACGCAGGATTTTGACAACACCGTTTACAACTATTCCGCACCCAAAAGCTTGGAGTTCTCGCACAACGGACCTATGGGTACGGGCTACGACGACGTAAACATCTACATGCACGCAACCAAAGTAACGCCTGTCACGTTTATTGCGAAGATAAATCCTTACGGCGAGGTGTCGCCTGACTTGTATGACAGTATAGAATGGGTTCTGCGCCTTGGCGTAACGGAGGACGCGGAAGAAAAGGTCATAGGCAAAGGCGGTCGCTTTGAGTTCACTCCTGAGATTTACGGCGAAACACAAATATATGCAAGGCTAAAATACGGCGAGAGAGAATTCATGACAAAGGAGCAGGGCATAAACATCGTGTATGCACCCTATCTCGTCGGCGAAGTGCGTGTGACGTACGCCGCTAACGCTCACGATAACGTAAAGGATGCACCAAGCCACGGCGTGCTGTATACGACGGAAACAACCACGTTCTCGCTTACTGGAATCGAGTACGTTGACAGAACCAAGACAATAAAGTGGTTTGTCAACGGAGAGCAGGTTGCAACGGGCATAACCTTTGACTTCAAGCCTTCCAAGAGCGGCAAGTATACCATAACGGCGCAGTATGACAACAATCCCGTCATCAACACGACCTATGTTTTCACCGCCGACGTCAAGCCGTTTATAGCAAGACCTCTTGACTTGTCAATGCTCGTGATAGGACTTGCACTCGTGATAATCGCAGGTACTGTGGCGGTTGTCGTAGTAGTCAAAAAGAAGCGCGCATACGCCGCAGTTTCTAACGTAGTCATTGACGGCAATAATGATACTATGGACAGCAGTAACGCCACTACGGACGGCAGTCAGGAATAATACGAAGCGATGTAAATGTCCAGTAAATAATAGCAAAGATAAAAACGAAATAAATCGCAAATCGAATCATTGAAAATAGAAACAAGCACTTTACGTGCTTGTTTCTGTTTTATAAACATTGATTTTTGAATAATAACGTGTTTTTTCTATCAATTTCCGTCGTTGAGTTTTAGCATTACGAAGCCCTGTTTTGCTTTGCAGAGGGGACACATATCCCAAGCTTCTTTGCCTTCGGCTTCGTAGCCACAGCCTGCGCATTTCCATTTGACAGAGTGGTTCTTTTTGTAGAGCGTGCCGCTTGACATCTGATTGTGCAAGTCCTCAAAGAGCATCTTGTGGCAGTTCTCAACTTCTCCAATCATATTGAAGAGGTCGGCGATTTCGTCAAAGCCTTCTTCGCGGGCAGTCTTTTCAAACGCCTTATAAATCTTGATTTCGACTTCTTCGTCGTCTGCGGCGAGTTTGAGATTTTCAATGAGATTCCACTTTTCCTTGAAGGGGTAACCCGCGCAAACGTCGATGTTGTCTATCGTCTTGTTGCTTGCCTGCTGAATGAAGGTGTAGAGCATACGCGCGTGGTTGAATTCGTTGTACACGACCTTGTCGATGACTTCGGCGAGCGCGTTATAGCCCTCGTTACGAGCGCCGTATTCGATGAACTTGTAGCGTGTATACGCTTGCGTTTCGCCCGCGTATGCTTTGGCGAGGTTGAGTAAGGTTTTGCTGTCGATAAGTTTCATAAATTATTCTCCTTGTTGGTTTTTATAATTATTGCGTTTAATGGCAAAACTTATACAGTAGTTCTGCCTAATATAAAATGTCGGCGAATATCTGACACCCAAAGCGTGTTACTGTTGGGCAGAGCTGTCGGCAGAGTCAAACACGTGAAGCGTGGGCGATAGCAATTTGATTGGGCGCTTTTTGCAATTCGCTTGAAAGTGCGCTCGCGTAGTGATATTATGTATAAGCAATAAACTTTTTAAGGAGTGAATATATATGAGTGGATGCAGTCACGATTGCGGTTCCTGTTCGCAGGATTGCGCAAGCAGAATAACGTACGACAAGCCGCACGAGCTTACGAGGGTAAAGCGCGTGATAGGCGTAGTGAGCGGCAAGGGCGGCGTAGGTAAGTCGCTTGTTACGAGTTTGCTCGCGCTCAGCGCTTTGAAGGCGGGAAAGACCGCCGCTATTTTGGACGCGGATATAACGGGTCCTTCCATACCTCGCTCGTTTGGCATAAAGGGCGGCATAGAGGGCGACGATACGGGTATCTATCCCCGTTCAAGCAAGCTTGGCGTGAAGGTAATATCTTCCAACCTTCTTCTCGAAAACGAAAACGACCCCGTTATTTGGCGCGGACCTGTCATTGCGGGTATGGTAAAGCAGTTCTGGCAGGAAGTCATCTGGGGCGACGTTGACTATATGTTTGTGGATATGCCTCCGGGAACGGGCGACGTACCGCTTACCGTCTATCAGTCCATAAAGCTTGACGGAATCGTCATAGTCACTTCTCCGCAGGAGCTTGTGTCTATGATTGTTGAAAAGGCGGTCAAGATGGCGAATAAGATGAATATTAAGATATTCGGCGTTGTGGAGAATATGAGCTATCTGAAATGCCCCGACTGCGGCAAGGAGATTGACGTATTCGGCACGAGCAAGGTGGACGAGGTTGCTACGGACTTCGACTTGAAGGTGCTTGCCCGCTTGCCTATTGACAGAAAGATAGCACGTGCCGCCGATAATGGCGATATTGAGAGCCTCATTGACGAGGACTATATGGGACTCGCCATAAAAGAGTTTGAAAGGTGAGTTATGACAAAGAGGGAGATTGCGGAAAACTATTTCGTTGAGGGCTACAACTGTGCGCAAGCCGTAGTGCTTGCCTTCGCGGATGAGATATGCAAGAGCGATGAGGAAAAGGAGCAGCTGCTCAAAATATCCTCCTCGTTCGGCGGCGGCTTTGGCAGACTCCGCGAGGTTTGCGGCGCTGTAAGCGGAATGGGTATAGTGGCAGGCGCACTCTACGGCATAGGAAGCGGCACTACGACCGAGCAGAAGTCCGAACACTACGCGCTCATACAAAAGCTTGCAGGCGAGTTCAGCAAAATCAACGGAAGTATCATCTGCCGCGAGCTGCTCGGCGCAAAGAAAGCCGCGACAAATCCAACCCCCGACGCGCGTACGCCCGAATACTACAAGACTCGCCCCTGCGCGAAACTCGTCGGCGACGCCGCCGAGATTTTGCAAAATACGCTATTGAGCGAATAGCTTTGTCAGTGCCGCCTGCCTGCCAAGTCATGTACTAAGTGTACATTAGGCTTGTCAAACAAGCGACACTTTCGCGCTCTTCATCTCAATATCGCATTTTGCTTTTGGGCTATGAGATAATTGTAAAACATCAATACATATGAGTTTTTATGATAAAGTCTATGACGTGGTGAAAAAGATTCCGAAGGGCAGAGTTGCAACTTACGGGCAGATTGCCGTGTTGTGCGGTTCTCCGCGGGCTTCGCGTGCGGTGGGATATGCGCTACATTTCAACCCGGACCCCGAGCATACGCCGTGCTTCCGCGTAGTCAACCGATTTGGCGGTTGTGCCGAGGCTTTCGCGTTTGGCGGAAAAGCAGTTCAGGCGGCAAGACTCAAAGAGGACGGAATAGAGGTGAGCGATGATTTCACCGTAGACCTTGAAAAGTATCAGTGGAATCCGTTTGAATAATTGGCTCAACAGTAAACCATAAATTGATTGATGTATAAGTAAAATCGGATTTGAAAAAGTTATTAATGCGGACAGCGATTATTATAGTATAAAATGAAAATGATTTGAGGCTAATATTATTTTATAAACACATATTAAAAACACGGTTATAACCATAACCGTGTTTTAATATTCATTTCTGCCACATAAAACGTCGATACTGACGCCAAAGTAGTCGGCAATCTTCCAACACTCCATAATGCTCGGTTCGATTATGCCTTGCTCCCAACGGGATAAATTGGCCTGACTCGTGCCAATTTCCTTGGCGAGTTGCCGCTGAGATAGATTTTGGCATTTGCGGAATTCCGCTATTTTGTTGTTCTTAAAGCTAAGCGTCATACAAATATGTTATGCAAAAATGTATCAAAATACTTGACAGATACAAATTTGTATCATATAGTATGCCTAACAAATTTACGGAGGTTATTTATGGAGAACAACAATCTGATTCGTTTCCTGCTTACGTTTTTCCTTGGCTTTATCGGCAGTATTATCATCAATCATACTTCCTTGAAGCCTGTCGGTTACACGTCAAGAACGGGAGCATACGTCTTTTTGTCAATTCTGACGTGCGGAATCTACGGCTTGGTTGCTTCGCTTTGCAATCTGTCGTTTGACCCGAACAAGGAGAAGAATATCGGTTACAAGAAAGGCTGATAGCGTTGTATGACAAGAAAAGTGTCCGCTTTACGCTATAAGTCGTGTGCAGGCGAGGTTTGTATATCCTCGCTCTAAGGAGAGATTGCAATATACTTGGTGTAAGGTGGATAGGCGCAACAAAAAACCACACTGTTCTTTTTGAAGAGCAGTGTGGTTTGTTTAACCATTATAGAATTATATGACAACGTTTGCGTGAATTTTGAAAGAGTATCAAACTTCCTCGTTATCCTTATTAAGACTTCCGTTTTCACAGCGCACGGTGTAGCTTTCTATGCCGCTATTCCAATCGTTGTCTTTAAGCAACATTATCCACTCGTCGGTTGTTCCCTCGTACGTTATGAGTGTAAGCGAGGCGCAACCCTTGAACGCGCTGTCGCCGATGCTCTTTACGCTGATGGGAAGGTGTACGGTTTTAAGGTTTGAACATCCCGAGAACGTACCCCATTCGATATTCTTTACGTTGCTTGGCATGGTGACTTCCGTAAGCCCCGTGCAGTTTTCGAAAGCGAACTCACCGATGTACGTAACGTCATTCGGGAGCGATATGCTCGTAAGTCCCGTGCAACCGCTGAACGCCCAGCCACCTATACTCGTCACGGTGCTTGGAATCGCTATGCTTGTAAGATTGGCGCAGTTTCTGAACGCCGAACCTGCAATGCCGATAGTGCCGACCGCAAGCGTTATGCCCGTGCTTTCGCTCATCTCGCCCTTATACGCGTATGCGACCTTACCCGCATAAACTACGCCGTCAGCTTGCTTATCATACCAAGCAGTACCGTTAAACGCGCCGAAGCCTATTTTCGTCACGCTGTCGGGAATGGTGAGCTGTTCAAGGCTTTCGCAACCGTCGAACGCGCGCTCGCCTATGGCTGTCAGACTCTCGTGAAGGGTAACGCTTGAAAGAAGTGTACAGCCCGAGAATGCGGAGCTTTCAACACTTTCGCCGCTCGTGATATTAACACTCTTCAATGCGGACTTGGATATGAACTTTACTGCGAAGGCGGGAAGGGAAATTGTTTCAAGCTTGTCGCATCTGTCAAACGCAAGGCTTCCGATTTCCGTTACGCTGTCAGATATTGTAAGAGTCGTAAGGTTCGCACAGTTGTGGAACGCCTGCTTGCCTATATGCGTTATGCCCTCGGGAATTATCACTGTTGTGAGCGTAGCGTTGTCGGCAAAGGCGCGTTCGCCTATATGCGTAACAGCTTTGCCAAGATAGCGTGACGGCAGGCGCAATGCGGACTTCTCGCCGAAATATAGCTGAATAGCGTAGGTGTCGGAATCGGCGTTGAACAAGAAGAGGAAGCCTTCAATATCTCCGCAAGAGGTGCAGACGTCATCGTCGTTATAGCTATGACCTGTTGGGTCAACGTCCTCGGTTTCGGAATAAGTGCATTTCGCGCAAGCTCTCGACCTCTTGCCGCCAGTAGTACAGGTAGCCGCCGTCACGGTTTTCCAGTCGCCAAAGCTATGTTCGATTATTTGGAGAGAGTCAGTTTCCTCGTGATTGCATACGCTGCACTTTCTCGCTTTTGTACCAGCTTCCGTGCAGGTAGCGGCTTCCACGACGTACCAGTCGCCAAAGGAATGGTCTATCATAGGGATAGCTTCCGTTTCCTTATATCCGCACTCGGAGCAGGTTTTCACCTTCGAGCCTGCCGCCGTGCAGGTGGCCGTGGATACAATTTCCCATTCGCCGAAGATATGTTCGCCGTGGCCTTGCTTTTGTGTATTTTTGTCGCACGCAACAAGGCATACGCTAAGGCAAAGTGCCGTCAGCGCGATAGCCATTCCCAAAACAAAATTGCGTTTAATGTTCAGTATAAATTTTCTCATAGTATCTCCTATGAAGTTTTCTTCCGCATATAAGTCGTAAGAAGTCTAACAAATTGTAAGATGGTATCCTTAATCAAGATATCATCATTATTCAAGCAAGTCGCTATTTTTTAAGGATATCGTTTTAACCGAGATGATTTGCTCGCAAGCGGTTATCTTATGAAATTCGTACGCTCGGCGTGTACGGTTGCGGGAACGTCAATTCCTACCTTCTTGCCAGCTTCGATACACTTCAAAATCCACGCGAGATTCTTTCCGAGGTTGTGCATAGTTTCCACGCCTTCCGCATCCTGCATAACCTGCTCGGGGGTGTTGCCGTGTACCATATTCCAATAGGTAGAGGATATCACGGGCATTTGCGAAATGCTAAGGTGCTTAGAAATCGCGTCAAGAGATGCGGTCGTACCTGCGCGGCGCGCGGACGCGATAACCGCGGCGGGCTTGTGCGTAAAGGCGTAGCCGCCCGCATAGAATGCTCTGTCCATTGCGGAGAGTATGCGCCCCGTAGGGTGGGCGTAGTATACGGGCGTGCCGAATACGAAGCCGTCCGCATCCTTTGCCATATCAATCCACTCGTTTACGATATCGTCGTCAAAGATACATTTACCTTTGTCCTTGCACTGACCGCAACCTATGCAGTCGCGCACGGGCTTTGCACCTATCTGTACAATCTGCGTTTCTATACCTTCCTCGTTAAGCGCCTTAGCGACTATGGATAGAGCAGTAAACGTACAGCCTGCCGCGCGAGAGCTTCCGTTGAATAACAAAACTTTCATATAATCACCTCAAAATCAGTCGTCATAATTTTATATGTATATGACAAATTGGCATATTTATTGCTTTATTTCTTATAGATAAAGTGTTGATTATTATAAATGAAGCGCGGATTATGCCGTGATTTCAGACATAAGCCGCGCCGCATAGCTTGGCATAATCAATGAAGAAGAGTCTTCATATATGCGAGATATTCGTCCGCAAGTGCATTAGCTTCTGCATGTGTCGGCTTTGAAGTCGCAACGTAGAATTTCAGCTTGGGTTCAGTACCGCTTGGGCGTGCGCAAACCCAATCTCCGTTTTCAAGATGAATTTTGAGAGCGCTCGTTCTTGGAAGAGTGATATCCTCAACCGTACCGTCCGCATACGTCTTTTTGCGGTTTATGAGGTCGCTTACCGCAACCACCTTCGTGCCTGCGATTTCAGTATAAGTCGCACCGCGCAAAGAAGCCATAATACTCTTCATCTTCTCCATACCGTCAAGACCGCCGAAGGTGACGGAGATGGCTTTTTCAACGAAGAAGCCGAATTTCTCAAACAGGCTTTGCAATACGCCGTACACCGTTTCGCCAACGGAGTCAAAGTAGCAGACCATTTCTGCAAACATCATACTTGCGACTACCGCGTCCTTATCGTGGGCGTGAGTGCCGACAAGCGAGCCGAAGCTCTCCTCGAAGCCGAACAGATATTCATACTCGCCGCTCTGTTCCCATTCATTTATCTTTTCGCCGATAAACTTGAAGCCTGTAAGCACGTCGAAGGTTGTCACACCGTAGCTGTCGGCAAGCTTGCGGGCAAGCTCCGTTGTGACGATAGTCTTTACGACCGCGCCGTTTTTTGGCAGAGTGCCGTTCTCGTGTTTGCGGCGGAGTATGTAATTGAGGAGCAGTACGCCGATTTGGTTTCCGTTGAGCAGAATGAACTTGCCCTCGTCGTTGCGTATTGCGATACCCATTCTGTCCGCATCAGGGTCGGTGCCGATTACGATATCGCTACCGATGCGGTCGGCAAGTTCTACGCCGAGTTTAAGCGTATCAGCTTCCTCGGGGTTGGGTACGCGTACGGTTGAAAACTCCGTATCGGGAGCGGCTTGCTCCTCGACGACGTTGACGGTAATACCCATCTTTTTAAGTACGGTCGTGACGGGCATATATCCCGTGCCGTGAACGGGTGTATATACAATCTTGACGTTTGCGCCGTGGCTCCCCACCGCATCGGGAGAGAGTGACAAGCGCATAAGCTCGTCAAAGTATGCGTCGTCCACGCTCTTGCCTATGACCGTGATGTATTCGCCTACATTAGCGTTGTCAAGTCCCTTTATGCTTTCCGCAGTGAGATTTGTTTTTGAAGTCTTAATGCCGAAATATGGGGTTTTATCTATAAATTCGACTACCTTAGCTGTCGCTTCGGGCGACATCTGCGCGCCGTCCTCGCCGTACACCTTATATCCGTTGTACACCTTGGGGTTGTGAGATGCGGTTATCATTATACCTGCTATCGCGTTCAGATGACGAATGGTGAATGAGCAAATCGGTACGGGGCGTACGAATTCGAAGAGGTACGCCTTTATGCCGTTCGCCGCAAGAACCTTTGCCGCCTCAATCGCAAATTCGCTTGAAAACTTGCGGGTGTCGTAGGCTATTACGACTCCGCGCTTCGCCGCTTCCTCGCCGAGAGTATTGATAAAATCGGAAAGACCCTTCGTCGCGCGTCTTACCGTGTATACGTTCATTCTGTTCGTTCCCATATCCAGCACGCCGCGCATTCCCGCTGTGCCGAACGCAAGGGGTGCATAAAAGGCTTCCTTCTTCTCGCTTTCGCTAAGCTCTGCAAGACGGGACTTTTCCTCTTTGGACAGTTCCTTGCTTTTCAGCCATTCTTCATATCTGCTTTGATAATCCATAATAATCTCCTTAGTATTTATGAATATAT
>CAMWIB010000006.1 GCA_947174215.1 uncultured Clostridia bacterium | reverse complement strand
CTTATTATCATATAAATATAATGATTTACAGCTTACTATACAGTTTCGCCTATTTTCACCGTAAACTTACTTCCTGCGCCTAATTTACTCTCAACAAAAATCTCGCCGCCGAGCAAGTCGATTATGCGCTTCACTATCGCAAGTCCCAGTCCGTTGCCCTCCTGCGCGTGAGAGGTATCTCCCTGATAGAACTTGTCAAAGATATGCTCTCCCGTTTCGCTTGACATACCGAGTCCGAAATCCTGTACGCTGACAACGGCACAGTTCTTTTCTTTTTTTAGAGATACGACAATCTTCCCGCCCTCGTTTGAAAACTTAATTGCGTTCGACAGCAGATTGTTCCAAATGAGTTCCAGATATCCGTACGATGACGTTACGCAAACGTCGTCAAGCTCGCATATAGGCTCGATAGCTTTTTTATCCATAAGCTCCTCAAAACCGAGTACGGTGTTTATGAGCATTTCCTTCAAATCTATCCTCGTAAGCTCGGGTTTGAACTGTTGGTTTTCAAGCTTGTTAAGGCTGAGGATATTCGTGACGAGCGTAGTCATTCGTTTTGACGTCGTTTCAATTACGTCAAGATATTTGTCGCGCGTAGCCGCATCCAGTCCGTCATTTTTCAGTGCGTGCGCGTAATTTTGTAATATTGCAAGCGGAGTTTTCAGCTCGTGAGATACGTTTGACACAAAATCAGCCTTCATCGTTTCTGCCTTTGAGAGCTGTTTCGTCATATCGTTTATGTCCTCGATAATGAGGTCGTACTGGTCGTATCTCTTATACGTATGAAACGGCACGAGCTTGACGGAAAGATTGCCGCTTGCAATTTCCTTCGTAGCTTGCAGAATCCTCTCCACTGGCTCTTCCACCGTCTTTTTCCTGCGTACGATATCGATTATCGTACATACGAGCGCGAACACGAATATTACGCACGTCATAATGATTATCGTTTCATCGTGGGTTGCGACTCTATCGACCGCGCCGTATATAAGCACCGTACCCGTCGCAATCGCGGCTACGAAACCGAATATTGACAAGTATCCCCAAAGCGACCTTCTGAGCTTCATTTCAAAACCGCCTTATATCCCAAGCCGTGTACGGTGACGATTTCGAAGCCGTCGCAAACGGACGTCTTGTCGCGCAGGCGCGCAAGATACACGTCTACCGTACGCGACATAGCCGAGCTGTCAAAATCCCAGAACTCGTCCATAAGCTGTGCGCGGGTGAACGTACGCTTCGGGTATGACAGGAACTTGAATAGCAAATCGAACTCGCGTACGGTGAGTTTCAACTCCTCGCCGTCAACGTACGCGGTATGCTCCTGTCTGTTCATCACAAGATTGCCAACGCAAAGCTCGCTATCCTCTTCTATTTTGGAACGGCGCAATATCGCCGCCACGCGTAGCATAAGCACGTCCATATCAAAGGGCTTGACAAGGTAATCGTCCACACCAATCTTATACCCAAGTAGCTGTGAGGGCTTATCATCCTTTGCCGTAAGGAATAAAATTGGTATAGCGTTATTCGTAAACCTTATGCGGCGCACAAGCTCGAAGCCGTCCATCTTCGGCATCATCACGTCGCTTATTACGAGGTCGAACTTTCCACCGCTCAGCGTAATATAAGCTTCCTCGCCGTCATAGCACGCCGTCGGCTTGTAGCCGTTATCCGAAAGATACGCGCACATAAGTTGATTAAGCGCGCGGTCATCCTCTACTACCAAAATATTCTGCATAGTTTCACTTCCAAATTGGTTTTATATCTATAATATAATTAAAACTTATAAACGTAATATTTGTCAATTGTAAATAATTTGTAAACAGTAGCTATATCTGCTAAAAAGAATAATCGTTGATATTACGCAACAAAAATTGCCCCCGCTTATTGGCGGTTTTGAGAACGAATACGTGCGGCAACTTATAACCCTATACTTCTGTTGCCGCATTTAAGTTTTCGCGCGGTGGACGTTAAATTGTAAAAATAATATTTGCTATTTTCTAAACAATAAACCACAACCTAACTTGATAACGGAAAAACTATAACTTTATCTGTATAAACTCATAAACATAACCTTATACGAAACTACCCAAACCGGGTACATAGACCTGTTATCGTCCCGCGCAGGAAAGCTTTTAATACTCGATGAAGTTGTTGAGGTTTGCTCTGTCAATGGCGACTTGAAGCTTGAAAATCTTAGCGCGCATCTCGTGCCAATCTTTCTCCGCCTTTTCAGGGCTATACAGGCACTCGGTATATTCCAAAACGCCGTTTGCCGTAATACGCCTTGACAGCTTCTCCTCCAAAGACAGCTCGTTGAGTCTTGCAAGCTCAGAATTGAGCTGTGCGAGATATACGAGCGCCTCGCCTATCGTCATATCGAAATCGTCAACCATAACAGTGCAGTTCGCCTTTGCAAGCGCATGCTTAATCTTGCGAACCTCGCAGTCAATATCTGCAATCTTACTTCTCGTCAACTCGTAATCATAATTGGACGGCTTCTTTTCCTCGTCCTCCTTGTAGGAAACCTTACTGCGCATACGCTCGGAATAAATGAGCTTTTGTTTCTGGTCTTCAAGTTCCTTGATTCTCTTCATTGCTTCGCTGTTGCACATTCTCATATCTATAACCTCCAATACCTAATTGTAGTAACGTAGGATAACATAACAATTCAACAAATGCAATACTTTCAATCAAATATTTGAAGTTGAACACACTTAGTGTGGTTGACTCTTGGATTTTTCCCAAAACAATTATAAAGAATCTAAAATTGCGTTATTGAGATGAGTGCCGCGAAAACGCCCCATTGACAGCAAGCCTAACGTTATTCACCCCCACAAACAGGGACGTTTGTGAGGACCTCGTGCAATACGCGACTCAGTGACAATGGGGCGATTTGTAAGGAGCGAAGCGACGGAATAGCGATTATTAAAAATGTCACCTCTATTTTAAGGTGACATTTTTCAATCGCGTCAAATGCTATTCGCGTGGTAGCTCAATTTTAGTCTAAATCTTTCCAGAGGGACTTGTACGCCTTCTTATAATACACAATTCCGTCCATATTCTCGTTGCCAACGGTGTTGACATCGAGGTTGTAAACGTTCTTCTTCTTTGCGGTGAGAAGCGTTTCCTCAATCATCTGATAGACGGTCTTCATATCGTCCTTATCCTGCGCGAAGTTGAGGAGATAGTCAAGAGGAAGCGTATTGCCTTCAAGCTTCTCGCCCTCGGCATACTCATCGTAGAAGGAGGGGTCCCATACGGTGTAGCTGTTGACAAGTACGAAGATACCCGCATACGCGTTACCCGTATTGCCGGTTTCGATAAAGCTGTCTGCCGCCACGTAAACGACTCCGTCGCCGTTCAGCGTACCGTCGGTTTCCGCACCGAGGTAAGACTTCTCGTTTTCTTCACCCGCTCTGAATGAACCTGTACCCGCTTTGATAAGCGCACGCGCATAATCGGTGAACGCTTCGAGGTATCCGCTGGTTTCGCCTTCAGGAGATACGAGATAGCCAAGACCGCCGTTGTTGGAATCGGAATTTACAGCACCCGTATCGTCGCCTACGAGATAGAGCCATGCGTTTGCAACCTCTCTCATCCAGTACACCTTCTGCGTAGCGGACAAATCAGTCGCGGCTTTAACCTGTGCAAAGCTGTTTTGCATCTGATGAATTATACCCGTCTTGCCGTCCTTATCGAACGCAGGAACCTTTTCAAGCAAATACGCCATTGCGGGATGCTCGCTTGCGCCGTATACAATCGTATACTTGCCGTCAACCTGCTCGAATGAAACGAGCTTCTCATATTTGTTGCCGCCCTCTTTCTGGTATGACGTATCAAACGTCTTGCCCTTACCGTTGTACGGGTTTGCAGGGTCGGTCATCGGGTCGCGCAATTCAATCTCGTTGTTATCCTTATCCTTGACAACAGCCTTGCTGTCGTACTCCGGATTGGACACTCTGATTTCCATCTCGGAAAGCATACGGTTGCGCATAATCGTTGCCGCGGCAGTCATACCGGGGTGATTTTTGAGATATGCGGTAAGCTCGTTTACCTTTTCCTCGTCGAGCTTCAACAAGATGTTGATAACGAAGCCGTAGCTGTCTTCGGTTGAGTTGTGATAGTACGTGCCGTCAAGCATACTCGTGAGTGCGCTTGAATAGCTCGCGTTAGAACCGAGGAAGGTTTCCTTGTTTGCGGCAACCACGCGGTTGAATTCCTTTTCAACCTCTTCCTTGGTAACGGTCGCGCTTTCGCCGAGAAGTCTTTCGAGCTTGGTGACGAGAAGCGTTTCCATCTGAGTCTTCAAATAGTACTCGTAGCACTCTTCCTTGCTTGATTTATAAAGATTGTTTTTGAGGTTTTTCTCCAAGGTTGCGAGTGCGTCGTCGATGTAGCTCTGCAAAGTTTTCTTGAAGTCATTGTTCTTGACCTTCATCGTTTCGACGTAGTCTTCCTCTGCGACCTTATCGAAAAGCGTCGTCTTATACTCGTCGGTGAAGAACTTTGCGGAGATTTCAACCGTTTCATCATCCGGGTCGTAATCTTCCTCTTCCTCTACCTCGGGCTTTTCGGAACGCGGGGTAACGAACTTAACCCACTTAGCGTAGAGCGTTTTGGACTCGTTCGCGGGAGTACCCAAATCCTCGTATCCCGTCTTATCCGCTTTGAGAACCTTATCTCTGAAATGCCAAGCGCCTTCGCTTACGACCTCGGTCTTAGCAACGTCGCTATCCTCATACCAGCCGTAGAATGTATAGCCTTCTTTGGTAGGCTCGGTCGGCTCTTTGACGGTCGCACCCTTCTGCACGCGTTGACGCTCAACACTGCTGCCGCCGTTTGACTCATAGCGGATATAAACGGCTTCGGTGATTTCCTCGTCTTCATCGTCGTCGGGCGCGGTCGTAGTCGCACTGCCGCTGTTGTAGTTATCCTCGGCGATGCTGTCCTTAATCAGCGTGCTAAGCGCACTGTACAGACTGTCGTTCGCGTTTTCAACCGCTTTGTTTCTCTCGCTCTTTGAAAGCATTTCTTCCAAAGTCTTGGGAGCGGTTTCAAACTTGCCGAGAGTCGGAACCTTTTCCATAGCGTACAGCACGAGAAGCTTCTGCTGTGCGAGCGATTGCAGAATGTAATCTGCCGCCTGCTCGTACGACATATTGTAGTAGCTGTTGTACGCATAGGCGTATTGGTTGAAGGACGCCGTAAGCTCGAACTTGTAGATGTCCGCGCTCTGTCCGTTGTAGTTGACGGTGGCGACAACCTGCTTGGCGTCACGCTCGTCATTCTTTTTGAAAATCTCGTCGCAGCCGACCAACATGGTCAAGCTCAAAGCAAGCAGAAGTATGAGTACGGTTGCAACAATCAGTTTTTTCTTCATATCTTATCTCCAAAGTATGAAAGTACATAATAAGTATAACCATTATACACACATACACGCTCATGCGCAAGCGATTTTTACAGTCTGTAAGTATTAAAAATAAATGAAATTGCCAAAGTCTACGGTAGACCTCGGCAATTTTTGTTGAATGCAATCACAAAACACGAGTTTAATACGGCAAAATCATTTGCCGTATTGTTGCAATAGCGGCAATCTAATCGACTATTTTAATTCAATCGCTATTCCCCACATAATCACAGTGCATATTAAAACCGTACTTTCACGCATTTATGCGCAATTACGTTTAATCATTACGTTTCGTCCAAAAAGTTTTTTACACTGTAAAGCCCTGACGGTTTTTCCACGATAAAGCGTATCGCGTGCATTGCGCCTATTGCAAAAATAGCGCGGCTGTGCGCTTCATGCTTCAAGGTGATTGTCTGAAAACCCGTATTTATTCGCACCTCGTGTTCACCAACTACGTTGCCAATACGCACCGAGCTTATGCCGATATCACCCTTTTGACGCGCTCCGTCACGCTCGCCTATCACGATTCTTCCGCCAAAGCCCTGCGCTTCCCTTACGGCAGAAGCGAGCATCAGCGCCGTGCCGCTCGGCGAGTCCGCCTTGCCCTTATGATGAGTTTCGATTATCTCCACGTCCGCATAGGGAAACGTACGCGCAACCCTTGCCGTCATAGCAATGAACAGCGCAACCCCCAAAGACATATTCCCGCAGAAGAACACGGGGATATGCTCCGCCGCGCTTTCTATATACGTCCTTTCCTCTTCGGTCTGCCCCGTAGTCGCTACGACAAGAGGAAGTTTTCTCCGTATAGCGGAATCTACCAACGCGTACGTATTGCCGTGGTGGGAAAAGTCCACTATCACGTCAGCATTTTCTCTGACGTCGCCGATATTCTCATAACACGGACAATCCATAAGCGGGAGCTTTTTGTCAACGGCGGCGACGATACGCGCGTCCTTACTCCGCGTTATTTCGCTTGCCATTTCTCTACCCATACGTCCCGACGCACCGCATAAAATTATATCCATACTCCACCTCGCGGCGCGATTGCGCCATTAAATCGTATGGCGTATCAGTGTCATAAAATGTGCTAATTTTTGAATTTTTTATAAAATACTTGCAATAATCAAAGTCAAGTAATATCTTTGTATTATATGAGAAATCTTACAAGCGTTCAAAAAAAGCACAGATATTTCAACGTTATTCGCGCACTTACGATTGCGTCGCTTGTGCTTGCAATTCTGCTTTGCACGTTGATACTCATAGAGGGTGCGACTCCCGCAAGCCTAAGCGCAAAACAGTCAAACTTTGTAAGCGATATAATTCAAAAGGTATTAAAGCGTGACGACAAACCCGATGTCGTTTCGGTAGCGGGAATAAGCATTTCTGCAAAATCGGGATATACGGGCGATAGTAAGCAAATTGAAGTGACCTATCTTCCAAGCGGGGCCACTCCGTGCGCATTGACTTATACAAGTAGCAATCAAAAAGCCGCAACAGTAAGCGAGGACGGCGTCATCACATACGTCGGTTACGGCAAGACGACCATCACCGCAACATCGTTGGACGGCAGACTTAACACAAGTACGGTAGTCGAGTGCTACGGCACGAATCCGAAGCATATCACCGATTTGAGCGTGAAAAAATCCGTTTTGACGCAGGGAGCGCGCACAACGCTCACGTTATACGACCAGAACGGAGAGCGAGTCAAAACCTCTATTTTCAAAATAACATCCGACGACGAAAGCGTTCTCAAAATTGACGGCTCGCGCACGCTTGCACTTTCTAATGGTACTGCAAACGTAACCTTTTCGCACTCCAAGAGCAAGTTTTCATACACTATAAAATTCACCGTAAATGAGAATCCAAACTTCGCCAAACCCGAATCGTTTGCGTTCCAAAATGAAACGTTGACCGTAGCGGTTGGGGAAACGGTAGACCTTGACGAGTTGCTTACAGCGGTCACTCCATCAGGCGCAAGCACGCTCTACACCACGTCCGTAGACTTCGTTGACGATGTAGAAACCATAGAATGGCAAAGCGCAAATCGCTACGAGGTGCAAAAAGCAGGGAAGGCGGTTGTCACCGTAACGTCGTGCTTTAATCCCGAATGTACCGCTTCGTTTACCATAAATGCGGTCGAAGCTGTACCGTCAAGTCTTAGCATAGTATCGGGCAACCCAAAGCTTTTGATTGGCAAAAACTATACGCTTAAAGCGTACGGCGACAGCGACTTCGTGAAGTCCGTCACGTGGAAGGTTATACGCGGCAAAGCAAAGATAAACGACCGCGGCGTAATATCCTCCAACTTGGCTGGAAAAGTGACGGTACGCGCAACTTCTACGCTCGACTCAACCGTATACGCCGATATCGAACTTGAATTTGCGCTATTCCAAAACTTCAAGTCAATGGTTCGCACGATGGTAGGACATTTCGGGCTGTTTACCCTGTTCGGTCTTTGCCTTTCACTGTTCCTGTTCCTGACCGTCAAGCCCCGCGGACTCTATCCGGTTATAACCCTCGGGTGTAGCTTCATCATCGCCATTCTTTCCGAGCTTCTCCAACTCCCGTCCGTAACAGACGGCAGATACGCAAGTTGGACGGACGTTCTGATAGACACGTCGGGCGCATTCTGCGGCATTGCGATAACGTCGCTGATAATTCTACTGTACGCTTTAATAAAGAATAAATTCCGCAAAGACGACTTCTCCCTTGTCCGCACAGTTGTATCCAACACCCGCGGAACAACCGCATTCCGCCGTCACGGCAAGCTTCTCGCCACCGACGACAGCGAATACGCAAAGTAAAAAAGCAAGAGTAGATAAGCGAAACCGTATAAAGCTTTTTCTTCTAAAACTTCGCACGTATTCATATTAAATATCTCTAAACTAAAATTTTTCCTCGCAATCGGCGCGAAATAGAGACAATACAAAATAAAAATATCCACACTTCCTCGCTGTTCCCTATTATCTATTATCTCAAAATCGGCAACTATATTTAGTGAAGAGCTAAGAGTGAAAAGTAATAAGTAAAATCGGCAAGTCTTTTGTAAGCCTTGCCGATTTTGGCGTTCCCGGCGGGAATCGAACCCACGGCCTTCCGCTTAGGAGGCGGACGCTCTATCCTACTGAGCTACGGAAACATTCAATATTAAACTCTCAAATATGTATCGAGTTTTGTGTGACTATTATAGCCTATCCCACCGACTTTGACAAGCAAGTTGCACATTTTGAGAAAAGATATTATCTTTGCATATTAAGCGCATTAGAGTATAAAAAATCACTTTTCACTTAGATAGATATACAGTTTTCGCGCAAACCTCGCGGCTTTTGAAATTCAACAATATATTTAGGCTGTTTAGAAAATTGAAAGCTCTCTTATGCTAAAACGCACATCTATTCCGCTGAATTTGGCGTAAGTGCGCGAATTTCTTCTGTCAAAAGCTTAAAATAATATTAAAAATACGGCTATAAACATTAGACAAATACGTTTTGTTTGCGTATAATAGTATTCGCATTTACAAAAAGACTTTGATAGATTGCGGTTTTTGCGTCTGTCAATCGGAGGAAGATATGAATAAAGCCCAGCTCCAAGGAATGCTCGACTTGAAAAAATGGTACGACAGCGAAGTGAACCACCGCGATATGTGCGGCACTTACGCGTTTTGCGCCTTCTGCGACAAGTCCGTATCCCTTCCCTGCGCTACCGCATATGAAAAGGCAAATGAAGCTATGACGGAGGCTCAACCCGTGCAGGCCGCCCCGTTACCCGAATTTGTTTCAGCCCCCGCAACCGTATCTACACCCAATATGCCCACACCCAAGAAGAGAGCGGCGGCTAAGAAGCCTGCGGTCGAGCAAGACTCGTCACTCGGTAAGAAGTTCAATTACGATAAGGTTATGGCAAAAAAGGCGGCACGTAAGAGCCTTACCTTCGCGGAGAAATACGCACTTTCAAGCGATACTCTCAAAGATAGATACGCTAAACTCCAAGCCGCTCTCACCGACACCGCAAAGGGCGAAGCGAAGATTAAAAGCCGCATAAGCAAGCAATGCGATACGTATCGCAGAAACGGCGAAACCGTTGCAAAGATTACGATTATCGGCACTTCGTTGCGCATAAATCTGCCACTTGACCCGAATGCGGAAGAGTTCAACGACGGCAAGACTCCGCACATTGATATGGGACATAAGAAGGTTTACGAGGAAGTTCCCTTCCAGTTCAAGGTGAACAGCAAGCTCGGTTTGAAGCGTGCGCTCGCACTCATCGAACTGATAAAGTAATTACAATTAAAATTGCATTATTGAAAACGTCCTATATTGCAAATATTCCAATAATTATAAAACCGCAGTCCAACTGCGGTTTTACTTTTATCTTTGCATAATTACATTGTACGTTCAAATAGTAACACGTTCAATTCGCAATATCACAACCAATCAACGATAGGTCAATTCTCCACTACAACTTCAACGTCCGTAAGTTTTGCTCTCTGTATCGCTGACTGTACTAATTCACGCGCGCTATCGCTCTCCACGTATACGACCTTCAAAGCTTCGCACCCCATCAGCGCGGTGTTGTTTATATTTTCGACTTCGCCCACTATTCTAATCTCCTGCAAGCCCGAACAGTATCTGAACGCAAATCTGCGTATCACATCACAGTGTACGCAAACCTTTTCTAAACTCGTAAGCCCTTCCATACCATAGCCAAGCATCACGCCTCCAAGTACGGTCAACTCTTTCAACGTATTTGGGACGTATCTCTTTCGCTCAACACTCGAATCATACTCCTCACCGCCGTCGCCTATCAACGTAGGAGTCACAAGCACTTCGTAAAATCCTTCCCTCTCCTGCTCGCCGAACAACGCCGCAATAGGATAACTCTTCCCGTCGTTTATCTCGTTCGCGCCCAAGCCAATGTATGGCACGGTCAGCGCGACAAGCGAAACGCAATCTCTAAGCGCACCGTCCGCGATGCTTCCTATCTCGCTACCCATATCCAACTCTTCAAGCGATACGCACCCAGCAAACGTATCATCGCCTATCTCGTTAAGCTCTGCTTTTATCTCAACTCTCCTTGCTTCTTGCAGTACGCCGTCCGCAATTCCAACAATCTTCTCGCCATCTATCTCGTACGGTATAACGACGTCCTTACCAAACGAATAGTCGTAATCAACAATCACTCCGTCTATCACATCGTATATGCTTACCCACTTAGCGAAAAGCGTAACCTTCCTTTTCAGCGCGCCGTTTATCGCGGTAATTCTCTCGCCGCTGAAATCATCGTCCTCATACCAACCTCCAAAGCCGAACCATTCCTTGTGCGCGTCGTAAAAAATTATCTCTTCATCCTCTACGGTATAGCTCGTAACGTTGCGCTCGTCGTTATCGCCGCCGTTCAGCTCATAGCGTATCGCATACTTAATCGCTTCCCATTCGGCATCTAATTCCACGTCCTGCAACAGTTCCGCGTCTATTTCACTCACCGCGTTGCCGTTCACATCTCTCCAACACACGAACGTGTAGCTTTCTCTATACGGTGCGTGTAGTACGATAATTCCATTCTCAATCGTATACTCCTCTAAATTGGCGGCGTGATTTATTCCGCCGTTAAGCGAATACGAAATGCTGAACGCAATCGGCACATACACCGCGTATACCGTTTTATTTTCAGTTATCACCCTCAAATCTTTCTCTTCCCAGCTCACGGTATATCCGCGCCTTGGCGTAGGAATTGGCATATCCGTTATTCCTTTCCCGTGTCCGACCTTTACGAGTCTATCCTCTCCGTCGTCCACGAATCTGACGTCATAGAACTTTTCGTTTATCCGTAGCATCGCCGTCATCTCCGCTATATCCTCGTAATTGCCGTGGGTATCGAAGGTGGCGACAATCTCGTATTCTCCGACCTCCGTCTGTCCGTTGTTCGTATACGTTACGGTTATATCCTCGGGTAGTTCTCCCGCAATCACTATACTATGTTCTTTGCCGTCCCAAACGCAGGTTACGTCCTCAAAGGATATCATATCCTCGTCAAGCTTCCTCTTTGCTATTTCGAGCTTCCCCGTTATCTCCTTATCCTTATAGCCATCGGCTGTTATCTTTGCCTTTATCTCGTACTTGCCCGCGTTCTTATATTCGCGCTCGCCGTCGTACTCAATACTTGCGCCCTCGGGTATACCGTCTATTGAAATTGTATGATAAAGCCCGTCATATATAAAAAAGGCGTCCGTTATACTAATAGACATCTCCTTTAATTCGTTATTATTTTCGTCACCCGTCACGTTATCGTCGGGATTGCTGTTAGGGTTATTATTATCCGAACCGTTATTATGCTTATCGCCGTTTTCATCGTCGCCGTTATTAGGCGTACCTACGTCCGCCCTATTGTCGTCGCTATTATCGCTATTGCCGCCGGATACGCTACTGTTCGTGATACTGCTTGCATTATCATCTCCCGCGCCCAAAGTATCCGTATCGTCACACGCGGCGAGTAAAACAATACTTGCAATCAAAATTACAATTATCACCGCATAAAAAAATAAGCGTCTACCCGCGACACCTCTGCAACTCTGTTTGCCTTTCATTTCCCTTTCTCCTCTTTTGCACTGATTCCAATTTCGTTTACAACGAAACAATTTTCTTATACTACTTGTTTGAAATTTTGTAAACCATTTTACACGTTTTTGTCGAATTTTGTCGATAATACCTAAAAAGAAAAATCGGGTTCATCATTGGATAATTGAAATACTCCCGCACGAAGTGCGCTTCCGCCCTTGTGAAAATACTCAAAGCGTGTTATAATATATAAATCACACGAAATTGAACAATCACTTGTACAATTAGAGAATGCGGGGAAGGATATGTTTGTATCATTCGAGGGCTGTGAAGGCGTAGGCAAATCAACACAGCTTAGGCTACTTAGGGAATATCTTGACAGAACTGGACAAGATGCTATATACGTGCGCGAACCCGGCAGCACGGATATATCCGAGCAGATTCGTAACGTCATACTCGACCCTGCCAACACGCAAATGACGTATATGACAGAGGCTATGCTGTACGCCGCGAGTCGCGCGCAGTTGGTGCGTGAGGTGATAAAGCCCGCGCTCGCGGAGGGCAAGCTCGTCATATGCGACAGATACGTTGATAGCTCGGTTGCGTATCAGGGCTACGGACGCGATATGGGTGCGGAGCTTATAAAGAGAATAAACGCACCCGCGATTGAAGGCTGTATGCCCGACCTCACCGTGTTTATAGATTTAAGCCCCGAACACTCGTGGCGCACGAAGCGCAACGACGACCGTTTGGAGCAGGAATCAAACGACTTTTTCAATAAGGTATATCAAGGCTTTTTGAACGAAATCGCCACTTCAAACGGCAGAATCGTGCCGATAAAGCCAGATATTGACAAAAACGTGACTTCCGAGAAGATTATATCGCTTATGCGTGAAAGAGGTATGATAAAGTGAGCGCACTCGCATTCGAAACAGCACTGAAAGGCACACAAGCCTACAAATTCATTTTGAGCGACCTCAAAATGGGGCTTGGTCATGCCTATGCGGTTATATCGAGCGACGACGATATCGTTGACGAGTTTTTTACGCTGATAGCCGCGTCGGTGTACTGCGAAAACGACAATTCCGCTTGCTTTACGTGCGCCGAGTGCAGGAAGATACTGCACGGAAACAACGCCGACGTATTCCATATAAACGAGAACCGCGACAAGATAAAGGTTGACGACGTAAGCAAAATGCTGTCGTCGGTGTACATCAAATCGCTGTCGGGGCGCAAGCTGTATTTTATCCACCGCGCCGACCTTATGAACGTACAGGCTCAAAACAAGCTTCTCAAAACTCTCGAAGAACCGCCCGAAGGCGTAACCATATTCCTTGGCGTTGCAAACGAATCGGCTATGCTCGACACTATAAAATCGCGCTCACGCAGTATTCACCTCGATTTGTTCGACGAGGAAACCATATATAAAACTATGCTCTCCCTCGGCTACGACGAAAATATGAGTACGGTTGCCGCCGCGTGCTGTGAGGGTATGCTCGGCAAGGCGCGCAAGATTGCCGCTTCGCCGGAATACGCCGCGACGTTCAACTCCGCGCTTGAAACTCTCGTAAGTCTTGGGCGCAGTTCTGATATCGTACGCCTTGACGGTATGATTGCAAATCAGAAAAATATTGGTGAATTTCTTGACGCTCTGTCAATAATCATACGTGATATCCTCGTCGTGCAGAAGGACGGGGGTATGATACTCTCAAAGCACGCGTACGGCAAAATCGCTTCGCTCGCCGAGAGCTACTCCCCCCTCGCGCTTGCCAAGATACTTGGAATAATCAACGATACGCGCAGACAGCTATCCCTCAACGTAAACGCGCTGTCCGCCGTAGACAATCTGCTATTTTCTATATTGGAGGTCAGACACAAATGCCCGAAATCATAGGTATAAAATTTAAGAACAGCAACAAGATATACTACTTTGCTCCCAACGGACTTACGCTTGCAGAGGGCGACGAGGTTATCGTCGAGTCCTCTCGCGGACCTGAATTTTCAACCGTAACGATTCCCAACAAGGACGTACCCGAAAGCGAGATAGTACAGCCGTTGAAGCCCGTACTTCGCAAGGCTACGGACGCGGACAAAGCCCAGCTTGCAAAGAACGCCGAGGACAAATTAGAAGCGCTCAAAATAATACGCGAAAAGGTTGCCGAGATGAAGCTTTCAATGAAGCTCGTCGATGCGGAATACACCTTCGACCGCTCCAAGCTCATCTTCTACTTCACCGCAGAAGGCAGAGTTGACTTCCGCGAGCTTGTGCGCGTACTCGCTTCCATATTCAAGATACGCATCGAGCTTCGCCAGATTTACGAGCGCGACGACACAAAAATGCGCGGCGCACTCGCTCCCTGCGGCAGAGCGTGCTGTTGCACCACTCACCTTCCCGACTTTGAAAAGGTATCCATAAAAATGGCTAAGGTACAAGGGCTTTCCCTCAATCCGCAAAAGATAAGCGGCGTATGCGGCAGACTTATGTGCTGCCTCAAATACGAAAACGCCTATTATAGCGAGGTGTACAAGCTCATGCCCAAGGTGGGAAGCAAGGTCAAGACTCCCGACGGCGAAGGCACGGTTGAGTCAAACGACCTCATCAAGCAAACCGCCCGCGTAAAGGTAATGCTGAAAGACGGAAGCTTTGACGTTCGCACCTACGGCATAGACGATATGTCCATCGGTGAGCGCCAATCCACCGCCGAAATCGACTCTCTCCCCGACGAGGAATAACACGCTTTGCGTGTTTGACTTCTGCCGATTACGCTTTACGGCTGTAAGCATAATGAATTACGCTTTATCAGTGTAGTTATTATAAATCGTGTTTTATGGCTGTTATTTGATACAATAAATCACTTATATTACAAAAGCCGCAGTTTATCTGCGGCTTTTAATATGTTTACATATGCGTTTAGGTATATTATTGGAAAATCGATTTTTTCAAATCGCCGTCAGTGCAGTGAACAGTATATTTGCCTGCATATAAATCCCAATATGGCTCTTTCCTTATATTTTTCCATTCTTTCTTTGTTCCCCTAAAATTTATACTTGTCAATTCACTACACTCTGAGAACGCATAATCGCTGATGATTTTTACGCTTTTGGGAATCGTTACATTTGTAAGACTAACGCAGTTTCGAAATGCACCATTGCCAATACTTCTTACGCTTCCATCCTCAGGAATTCTACTATTCTTGCAACCTGCTACCAACGTACGGGTTGCCGTTTCTATAATGCAATTGTTTGAACCGTGATACTTAGTATTGCCTTGCGACACTGTAATACTTATCAGCTCACTGCATCCGCCAAATACAGACGTTCCAATGCTTATCACACTGTCAGGTATCGATATTTGCGCCAGTTGCGTACATTTATAGAAAGCATAATTACCTATACTTCTAACAGACATCGGTAGTATAATGCTTTTTAGATTAAAGCATTCATAAAAGGCATTATCTCCTATTCGGGTAACAGTATCGGGAATAACACCTGACGTCAATTTTATACTATTCCTAAGTTGTTCCTTTATTATTTCTTTTGTTCCATACGGAACTACATATTTAGCATTTGCATGTGCTATTGGCTTTGACGATACAGCAGGATTGCCACCTTGCCAATTAGGCATTGCAGGAGATTGATATACCTCTTTGCGTTGAGCGGCAAATTGTGAATTTTGCGCAGCGAACTGTTGTTTTAGAGCCTCCATTTGAGCCTTCATTTGTTCCTGCATTTCTGCTTTGAGCTTTTCGGCAAGCTCGGCTTGCTTGTCAACGGGACGTAGTATATCACTTACAGCTTGCGTTAAGTTGTATAGCAAGCTCATATTGTCCATTATACCTTGACAGCTTCTAATCTCATATGGTAGCTGTTCAGGCGTGAAATTATTGCGGAATATTGGAATGATAGACTTTGCCTGCGCTGTGGTATTTGACATCATTTTGAAACGTGACCACTCGTTCCTCACCCACTGTGAATTAAGATAGTCGATATCGGAACATATCACAAGCATTATCTTTGACGTATACAGTGCGTGGTAAATGTTCGGCTCGTACTCGCGCACAACAATATTATTCAAAGAACGCTCGCTGAAAAACACTTGATAATCTTTGCTTAGATTGTTGTATAACTCCATTGCAAGCTGATAATCGCCCGTGAGCTTTGCGGGGTCTGTCAATGATGACTTTTTGAAGCAGATGAAAATATCGTATGGCTTTGTAGTGTTTTTTATAGTGCGGTATTTATTTTTTGCTTCCTTCATTTTGTTGGCAAGATTCATAAATGATATAAGCTTTGCTGTGTCATATTCCTGCGCATATTCCATTGCTTTTGAGTAGTATTCGGAATCGTCTATATCGGCTGGAACTATGTCATAAAAGGAAGGAAATTGCTCGCCATATTGGTCTGTTTCAAACATAACGCGCTGTTCGCAGAGTAGCAAATTCCAATACACGTCGGATAGGTCATCGTCCGCATATTTTTTTAGCATATTTTTGTAAAGCATTTCCGCTTGCTTAAAATTCAAACTCTCTCGGAAGGTGGATGCGGCTTGGAGCGAATCATAGAGCGAAGTGTTTCCCTCGTTCATTTCGTACACGTTATGACAGCAACGGCATTCGTATTTGTTGCTTGATATAAGTTCGAGTTTGCCACCGCAGGTAGGGCATTTCTTTTGTATAAGAATTGGCATAATTCTCCTCTTTACAATTTGAAATTGACTTAATTATTTTACCACAGCAAGTTAATGTGTGCAACGCCCAAAATCTTTTAATGGCTGTATATTAGAAGATTCCTCACTTCATTCAGAATGTCAAACACTTAAAGACATTGTTGCTCACGCAATTACTAATCTTATTCTGCAATAAATTGAGTCTACGCTTAATATATCAAATACCAATGTTTACACTATTATTTTATGCGTTAAACCATATATTTAGACATATTCACTACGTTCGCACGTATTCCAAGGCGACTCTGTCCTCGCGCATAGTTTTGCTTACGCGGATGACTTTTGAGTAAGCGTAGTAGTACATCACGCTGTCCATAGCGAGGTTCAATAGCCAACTTATCGGATAGGACAGGTACAGTATGAGCGTAGTGTGCTGAGTTTTGAAAATCGTAAACACCCACACTATACGGTATATGCACACGCACAGGAAGGACGGTATCATTGGCAGTATGGCGTAATTCATTCCGCGCAGACAGCCCACGAAATTTTCAACCATGCCGCACACGAAGTATATGGGAAGGATAATTTTCATTCTGTCAAGGGCGTATGCTACGACGACGGGGTCGCGGGTGTACAGCGATGCGAGAGGCTCGCCGCACAGCAGAATTATGCCACCAAGCACTACACTTATAAACGTAGTGATTATGCAACTGTTTATCAGCACTGACGGCACGCGGTCGTTGCGCTTTGCGCCCACGTTCTGCCCTGTGAAAGTGGTTGCCGCATTGGATACGGCGTTCATTGAAGTATACACGAACGCTTCGAGGCTCGCGCCCGTGGAATTGCCAGCCATAACCTGATAGCCGAAGCCGTTTATGCTTGACTGTATTATTACGTTGGCAACGGAGAAGAAGGACGCGAGTATGCCCGACGGCAAGCCGACTCTGATTATATCCAAAAGCTCGCGTTTCTTTATTGCTAACTTACGAATGATAAGCTTGCAGTAGTCCTTTTCTTTGAGCAGTGCAATTATGACAAGCACTACGGAAACGTACTGCGAAATTATGGTTGCAAGCGCAACGCCCGCGACGTCCATACGCGCAAATATAACAAATATGAGGTTTAGTCCCGCGTTGAGTACGCCTGCGATAAAGAGGAATATAAGCGGTCTTTTGGTATCGCCCTTTGCTCGCAAAATTGCCGCTCCGAAGTTGTACACTATATTGGCAGGTGCGCCGATGAAGTAGATACGCAGATACACCGTAGCCTTGTCAAGCACTACGGGGTCGGTGTTCATCCACACGAGGAAGTACTTTGCGCAGAGCGCACCGATAAGCGCGACGATTACGCCGCATATCAACGAAAGCAATATTGACGTATGCAATGTTCTCTGCGCCCTATCCATATCGCGCGAGCCTATCGACTGCGCCATAACGACGTTCGCGCCGACGGAAAGACCTATGGACACGTTGATGATTAAGCTTATAAGCGCGTTATTGGAGCTGACCGCCGCGAGCGACTCCGAGCCTGTTTCAGAGAACTGACCTATGACGACCAAGTCCGCCGCATTGAACAGTAGCTGTAATATTCCCGACAGCGCGAGAGGTAACGTAAAAGCGATGAGCTTCCCCATCACTCCACCTTTTGTCATATCCATTTCGCGCTTGAATTTCAGCATACTCTCCGCACCCAATCAGTTTTTATAAAGATAATATATTCTATAAGGTATTTATAAAACAATAATTATCGCTATATTGTGTTATCACTTCTTAGAATAAAAAGCAACAAAATACGCCAAAGTGCGGAAATTTTTTTCGTCATTGCGAGGCATTTATTGCCAAAGCAATCCAGACCATTCAGCTCTTTATGGGTGCGCTTCCGGATTGCTTCGTCGCTTCGCTCCTCGCAATGACGGATGAAGAATTGATACGTGGCGACGCAGATAAAAACGGCATAAAAGTTTTCGTGACAATAAGTAAACAACAAACACCGTGGGATTTGTCAACAAAATCGAAAATCTCCGCTCTTTTACTTTACAAAATATTTAATATATTATATTATACATATCGTATCTGAAATTTTCGGGTACACAATCCTTTCCCGAAAGGGACAATAGACCATAAGGAGGTACAAGCATGGATAAGTATGAGATTCTCTACATTATTCGCGCCGACGTTGATGACGACCAAAAGAATAAGGTTGTCGAGAAGTTCGAAACTTTGGCTGGAACGCTCAACGGCACTGTTGACTCGGTTGAAAAGTGGGGTATGAAGAAATTCGCCTACGAAATCGAGAAGCAGACCGAAGGTTTCTACGTTTTGATGAACGTGACCTGCACCAGCGAAGCTCAGGAAGAAATCAACAGACAAATGCGCAATGATGAAGCGATAGTCAGACAAATGATTATCAAGAAGTAAGGAGAAAATTATGAACAAAGTTTTTTTGATTGGTAATCTTACCAAGGACCCCGAGCTGTCTTCTACCACAAGCGGCATCAAGTTTTGCAGATTCACCCTCGCGGTATCTCGTAACTATGCGGCAAAAGACGGCAAAAGAGAAACAGACTTTTTGCAAATCGTAGTTTGGAGAACGCAAGCTGACAACTGCGCACGCTATCTCAAAAAGGGAAGCCGTGCGGCAATCTGCGGCAGCATTCAGACAAGAACCTACGACGCACCGGACGGCTCTCGCCGTTACGTGACGGAAATCGCCGCGGACGAGGTACAATTCCTCTCCACCAAGAACGATGACGACAGAGATACCGCCGACTTCGACGACCTCAAACCCATCGACGACGACCTTCCATTCTAATTATTAAGGAGAAACAAAAATGGCAGATGAAGTAAAGACCTCGCGCCCCCCGAAGAGAGCGCCCAAGAAGAAAGTTTGCGTATTCTGCGTAGAACACGCAACTGATATCGATTACAAGGACGTTGCAAAGCTCAGAAGATTCATCACGGAAAAAGGCAAGATTTTGCCCCGTCGTATGAGCGGTGTATGCTCAAAGCATCAACGCCCCCTCGCAAACGCCATCAAGAGAGCAAGAGTTATGGCTCTGCTCCCCTACAAGGCTGACTAAAAATTTGCATGAACGCGCACAGCCCTAACCGAAGCGGAGCGTACAAAAACTCCCGTCGTGTGGCTGGCAAAAATTTAATTAAAAATCAAAGGACCTTGTTTCAAACAGGGTTCTTTTTTTACGCAAAAAGCCCCAAAAACTTACTTTCGGTGTGCTTTCACCCTACACTCACGGCATAATTACAACGGAGCAAGCAGAACTCTCGCACGTGGCGGACGTCGGAACTTTCTGTACACTCGGCGCAAAACGGACCTGTACAACAACATTGCACAATTTAGAAAGCACTCTCAGTTTTGAGAGTGCTTTTCTTTTAGTGCAAATTTTTAGTCCTCTACCGCGCAAACGATTGCCTACTACTCCAACTTCTCTGTCGTTGTAAACTCTCGCCCTGTTCCGTACAATCGTTTGCTTGGTGGTGCGCTTCGCGCGTTTATTTTTCGTCATTGCGAGGCATTTATTGCCGAAGCAATCCAGACCGTTCAAGTTATTCTACAAGTTCGTTATATAAATCATCCCAATTTGGGTTCATCGTTTCTATTAGTTTTAACTTTGCTTTACGCGAACCGCCTTTTATTTGTTTTTCACGTTGAATTGCATCTGAAATATCCGTATATATTTCATAATAACCGAGTTTATCAATATTATATTTTTTAGTAAAACCTTCAACTGTTTTGCTTTTATGTTCCCAAACTCGACGAATTAAATTATTCGTTACACCAGTATACAGCGTCCCGTTCCTGAAATTAAACATTATATATACATATGAAATATGCTCTTTCATATTTTCTCTTCTGGATTGCTTTGTCGCTTCGCTCCGCGCAATGACGGTGAACCAAGCTAATTCATTCGATATTCAGCATTCTCAAAATCATTTGTTTGTTGGTTTGAGATAACGCATGATAAGCGTTTAGTATTTTACATTCCTCTGGTGTAAAAACATTTACACTATTGAATGTTTTATTTCCTAAGTCGTCCTCTATCTCTAAAATATAATCGGTTGAAATCTTAAAAAATTCTGCTATCTTTTTTAGATAGTAAACCGACGGCTCTGTTTCACCAATCTCCCAACGGCTAATATTTTTTTGACTTGTGCCTATTGCTTGTGCAAACTGTGCCTGTGTCAAACCGCTCTCATTTCTAAGTTCTTTCAATATTTTCATATTTAATACTCAGATTTACCAATCAGAAAATCACAGCTAACTTCAAAATAGTCACTTATCTTCCAAAGCGTTTTTAGGTCGGGTTCTAACTGTCCCGTTTCTAAATAAGAAATTTTGCGCTGAGTCATCTGGATTTCTTCTGCAAGTTTATATTGACT